>JABDCF010000019.1:42907-44394 GCA_013288235.1 Bacteroidota bacterium
GGGCTACCCTGAGTGATGACATTTCAAGCAGCGGCACATTTGACGATGTGGACTGGAGCCCTGTGCGGATCGGCAGGAACATCTAACGCTACCAATTTTGCGTTGTCCACATCAATGATCACACGATAGATCATTGCGATGGTTTTATCGCCCGGCAAGGCGTATTTCCAAGATTTTAAAGTAGGCTTGCCAACCTGGGTAGTCACCAGGTACATATCGCTTACCTTGCGTTGGTCTTGTTTAAAAGTAGCGATCTTACGTGAATCCGGCGACCAGCGCAGGATAGGGGCATCGCTCATTTTCCAGCCGGCATTGTCTGTTGCATAGCCGTAATTTTCAACGCCATCAAAGGTAAGCTGTGTTTCTTTTTTTGTGGCCTCATCGCGCACCCATAAATTATAGTCGCGGATAAAAGCAGCGCGTTTGCCATCAGGGGACAACACATCGTTGCCCCTTTGTCCCCGTTGCCGCCTTCCGCCTTCAACACCGCCGGTAGCCTGTGGCGCCTTTGCTGTGTCGGGCGTTACCTGGTTGCTTTGCAGGTCATATTTCCAGGCCTTGTCATCAACATGAAAAGATACAATTTTGTAATCAGGCGAAAACCTGATGTATTGAAAGGGTAGTTTTGATGCGTCATATTGCTGGCCTGTTGCCGATGAAAGTGCTGCCGCCAGTTTTTGATGGTCGAAAGCTACCGAACGTGTTTTTTTTGGTGTATTCACCAGGATGAACTCGCTGCCATTTGCGGTTAGTGCCCGGTACCAGAAACTGTCGCCGGGGAGCCAGTTGGGGCGTACGGCGCCGTGGTCAACAAATGGTTCGGTGCCATAGGTTAAAAAGCTTTCGGCGTGCTGGTAATCTTTGTCGGTTAAAACGGGGCCCTGCTGGGCGTTTGCGGCCAATGCCAATGCAAAGCACATGCCCGTGAGTAAGGATTTATTCATGGTTGCTACGATAAATATAATGATCAGTTATAAATTCAAATTACCGCAAATAAAAGGTGTTTTACAAGAGGGGCAGGGTAACGGGGTTGTGACAGAGAATGGTTCATTAGTACACTTGTTCATTTGTTCATTGGTGCAATAGTATAATATGTATCATTGAACGTTTCAACAAAGCAATTTGAACGTTTCAACAAAGCTGCGGCGGCCGATCAAACCTACCTTTGATTAAAATAAAAATTAAAAATTTATGTCGAAAGTTTGGTTTATAACAGGCAGCTCCCGCGGATTGGGACGCAGCTTTACAGAAGCAGTCCTTGCATCGGGCGATAAAGTTGCCGCCACAGCACGCAACCCGGAAGATTTAAATGATTTGCTGGAAAAATACCCTGAGCAGGTTTATCCTTTACAACTGGACGTTACCAGCAAGGATCAAATAGTTGCTGCGGTTGAGCGTACTATTGAAAAATTTGGCCGTATTGATGTGCTGGTTAACAATGCCGGTTTCGGTATTATTGGCGCCACCGAAGCTTACACCGATGAACA
>JABDCF010000020.1 GCA_013288235.1 Bacteroidota bacterium
GTTACAATAGTATTACGCGACAATTTGATTTGCGCCCTTCATAACCGATAACAGCAGGAATGATCAAAATAAAAAATCGTCCGCCGGTTTTAAGGCATAACTACCTTTAAACTGACGGACGATTTAATATTTAGTTAGATAATTAAACCTATTCAGAGTTAGCTTACAGCGCCTGTTTGCAGGTTTACTGTATAAACTTTACCGTTAATGGTAACCGAAGCCATATCATTAGCAAGGAAAACGATACTCCCCGTGTAATTCCAAACGCCTTTGGGTCCGGTGCCACTGGTAGTAAAAGTTGCTGAACCGCTGGTAACCGTACCGCTCGTTGAATCTAAAATCAAAGATTTAAGAGCGTAATCGAAAATTTCGGTGCCGCTTCCTTTTGTACCGGTATTCATCTGGTAGCTGGCATTTGAGTTCAAAGTACCGTTTAAGCTCAGGTTTGAATTTGGGTCGGAAGGGTTAACGGCCAGCAGGGTTAAATTTTCCGCCACTTTATATGTCAAATTAAGATCGGGGCTTGTTAACGATATGCTCAGGTTATCATTAGTTGTGAAACCCGAAACTACATTATTGGTGCAGCTAAAGCTGAATTTAATAGTACCGGCAATAGTTGCAGAACCACCATTGGCGGCGCCGGTATAGGTAAGGGTTGTGTCAACAACCAAACCGCAATCGGGATTTGTTACACTTTGCAACAATTTGCCTTTTGAGTTTGAACGTACAGCAAAAGATGTCGGCGAGTTTAAGCCGTCTGAAAGATCGAAACCTAAACCGCCAAATAAGGATTGGCTGATATTCAGCGCCACCTGGCTGGCAACGTCCTGCGGCGCAAGTGCCGGTCCTGAAGCGCTGGTTGATGATTTTTTACACCCTGCGTAGAGGATTACTACGCTTGCAAGGGCCACACAGATCGTTCTTAGTTTTAATTTCATGATAAGGATATTTTTATTGATCCAAACAAATATATTAAAGATATTTTTAATAATAAAAAATGGATAACAGTTTTATTTCATATATTATTTGCTGTAACTTATTACCCCGGCACGCCGGTATAATCAAGCAAATGGACAGTAAAAACCTGCCCGTTACTGAAAGTAACTTTGACTGTGTGGTTACCAATAAATTCTATTATGCCCGAATCACCATATATTTTACCCGCAGGGCTATAAACATCTATTTCCTTGTTAGCGTCATCGAAGGTTGCAGTGCCCGATGTTATGTCGGCAACACCGCTTGTTAAATTAATCGTGAGGCCTTGCAAAACATACTTTTGGGTGGTTAATATAGTATCGCTATTAACAAGTTTGATAGACGAGTCATAAAACGGGCCGGTAAACCTGGAATAATCAGTGACAGCGGTTAAACTCCCGTTCATGGAAACAAGCTTATAGGTTTGATCTAATGCCTGAACAACATAATTTTGGCTTAGCACTTTGAACTTTCTGAAATTGGAGTTGCTTGCTATAGTTGTATCAATAGTGCTAACTGTGTACCTGTCTTGTCCTGAAATAGGTTTACAAAAAACAACAACCTTAATTTACTAAACTACTGATATACAGTAAATTACAAGCAAATGGTCAAAAAGCGCAAAAACAACACATCTGGTTATCAGGCACTTAGCCAAATTTGATTATTTATTAAAAGTAAAACTACTGATTATCAACATGTTTCATAGCGTTCCACCTGTTCCGTTTGCAAAAGTGGAACGCTTGAAATCGAAATAAACAATAAAAGCATTCCAATGCCCACACTATCTGTTATAGAACTATAATATCTAACTAAAACTATTGGTAAGTTTGTTAAATGAGTGCGATTTTCAACTTTCACAAGGTATCCGGGCACCTGGCCTGCGCAGGCCAGCCGAGGGAAAGCCAGTTGCCTTCAATTGCAGATGAGGGTTACAAAGTAATTATTAACCTGGCGCTTGCCGATGGCAAATACGCATTGAATGATGAAGCTGCTTTAATAAATGGTTTGGGGATAACATATTACCATATCCCGGTATTGTTTGATAGTCCGCAGGTAAGTGAGCTGGCCTCATTTGTCGGTTTGATGGATAAACACGCTGACGAAAAAATATTTGTACACTGTGCAGCAAACTATAGGGCATCGGTATTTACAGGCCTATATCTTTTAAAAACGGGAAGCCTTAATGAAGTTGAAATGCAGGATTTTATTGAAGGCATATGGCAGCCCGACCCAATATGGCAAATGTTTATCGATGAAAGCCTGGAATGGATGAGGGGAAGTTGATTAAGTGAGCGGTTGATTAGGTTAGATTAAGTGAATGGTTGATTAAACTTAATCAACCCAATGCAACTTAATCAACCAATTCAAGCAATAAACTACCAAACTAATAGAGATTTTCTTATTTTCGCGCCATAACACGCGGAATTACAAAATGGACTATCAATTTAAGGATATAGAGAAAAAGTGGCAAAAGTTTTGGGCTGAGCATCAAACGTTTAAAGCAGAAGACAAAAGCATTAAACCCAAGTACTATGTATTGGATATGTTCCCATACCCATCCGGCGCGGGGCTGCACGTAGGCCATCCGCTGGGCTATATCGCTTCTGATATTTTTGCGCGTTACAAAAGGCTAAAAGGTTTTAACGTATTGCACCCCATGGGTTATGATAGCTTTGGCCTTCCGGCCGAGCAATATGCCATACAAACCGGCCAGCACCCGGCCATTACTACCGAAGCTAATATTGCCACTTACCGTCGCCAACTCGACCAGATAGGTTTCTCGTTCGATTGGAGTCGTGAAGTGCGCACCAGTTCACCGGATTATTATAAATGGACGCAGTGGATATTTATGCAGCTTTTCAACTCCTGGTATAACAAGGATGCGGATAAAGCCGAAAGCATTGCTAAACTGGCTGAACATTTTGAGCAAAACGGCTCAGCGGGCATCAATGCAGTTTGCGATGATGAAATTTTGAGTTTTACAGCGGATGAATGGAAAGCCTTCGATAATAACAGCCAACAGGCCGAACTTTTAAAATACCGCCTTACTTACCTGCGCGAAAGCACTGTAAACTGGTGCGCGGCGTTAGGAACGGTACTTGCCAATGATGAGGTAAAAGACGGCTTCAGCGAACGCGGCGGTTACCCTGTAGAGCAAAAAAAGATGATGCAATGGAGCATGCGCATCACCGCCTATGCCGACCGCCTGCTAAAGGGCCTTGATACCATCGACTGGCCCGAGCCTTTAAAAGAAATGCAAAGGAACTGGATAGGGAAAAGTGTAGGTGCGTTGGTGAAATTTACGATTTACGATTTACGATTTACGAATGATGATTTAACTAATCTCCAGTCTCTAACCTCTAATCACTACATCGAAGTTTTCACTACCAGGGCCGATACCATTTTTGGTACAACCTTTTTGGTGCTTGCACCAGAGCATGAACTGGTGGCCTCATTAACCACGGCTGAGCAACAGGGCGATATCGATGCATACATCGCACAGGCAAAAAAGAAGTCGGAGCTGGAACGTATGGCTGATGCCAAAACTGTTTCGGGCGCTTTTACTGGAAGCTATGCCGTAAATCCTGTAAATGGTGAAAAAATACAAATATGGATTGCAGATTATGTTTTGGCAGGATACGGCACCGGCGCAGTTATGGCCGTACCATCAGGCGACCAACGCGACTATTTGTTTGCCAAGCATTATAATTTGCCTATAATCCCCATCATCGATATACAAAACATCGAAACCGAGGCCGACCCTACAAAAGATGGCCGTTACATTAATTCGGGTTTTATAAATGGTTTAACTTATAAGGAAGCCACTGCCGCCGTTATCGCCAAACTGGAAGAAACAGGCGCAGGCAAGGCAAAAGTAAACTTCAGGATGCGCGATGCCATATTTGGCCGCCAGCGTTACTGGGGCGAGCCTGTACCTGTGTATTTTAAGGATGACTTGCCGCATTTAATTGAGGAAAAAGATTTGCCATTGGTTTTGCCGGAGGTTGATAAATATTTGCCGACAGAGAGCGGGGAGCCGCCACTGGCAAGGGCTGCCGGCTGGACCTATAATGGACAGGAATACGAGTTAAGCACGATGCCCGGTTGGGCCGGCTCAAGCTGGTACTGGTACCGCTACATGGATGCCCATAACGATAAGGAGTTTGCCTCGAAACAAGCCATTGAATACTGGAAAGATGTTGACCTGTACATCGGCGGCAGCGAACATGCTACAGGGCATTTGCTGTACAGCCGTTTCTGGAATAAGTTTTTAAAGGATATGAACTTGGTGGTTGAAGAAGAGCCATTTAAAAAGCTGATCAACCAGGGGATGATACAGGGAAGGAGTAACTTTGTTTACCGGCTGGTAGATGAACTCGGGCGGGGTACTAATACTTTTATCTCCTATGGTCTTATCAAACAATACAGAACATCGCCAATACACGTCGATGTTAACATTGTTGACAATGATATACTGAACCTCGATAAATTCAAGAAATTCAGGCCCGACTATGCCGATGCTGATTTTATCTTAGAAAATGGTAAATATCATTGCGGACATGAAGTGGAAAAGATGTCCAAATCCAAATTCAATGTTGTGAACCCTGATGATCTTATTGCACGCTACGGTGCCGATACCCTCCGCATGTACGAAATGTTTTTAGGGCCACTGGAGCAAAGCAAACCATGGAATACCAACGGCATTGAAGGTGTATTTAAATTTCTGCGTAAATTCTGGCGGTTGTTCCACAACGAGGCATGGGAGTTTAGCGTATCAGATGATGCGCCAACCAAAGCTGAATTAAAATCGTTGCATAAGATCATCCATAAAGTTGAGGAAGATGTTGAACGGTTTTCATTCAATACGTCGGTTTCAAGTTTTATGATCGCCGTAAATGAGCTAACAGACCTTAAATGCAATAAGAAAGCTATTTTGCAGGAGTTGGTGATCATTCTTTCGCCCTATGCACCGCATATATGCGAAGAATTGTGGGTTTTGCTTGGCAACGAGGCCGGTACTTTGTCTTACACTCCGTACCCTAAATTTAACCCGGCTTACCTGGTGGAAGATGAGTTTGCCTACCCTATTTCGATCAACGGAAAAACAAAACTGAACCTCAATATGTCGCTAAGCCTGGAGGCAGATGCCATTGAAGCATTTGTTAAAGACAGCGCTGATGTTCAAAAATATCTTGACGGCAAAACCCCTAAAAAGGTAATTGTTGTTAAAGGCAGAATAGTGAATATTGTAATTTAGGACGCCTCTCCCCCATTGCAGCACCGGGGCTGACCCAAAAGTTAGCCCCGGCGAAACTAACATCAATGAAATGTCCAATTCCCAAAACTTCGTTTGATATGGGTGTATAACTCATGAAATAATGAAGACAGGAAATTTGCACAGCTTCTTTTTTGGCAGCGGGACTCACAAACACATACGCCTATACTGTACTTTTCACACTTAGGTTTGTAACAAGTTTGTCACTATTTTGGTCTACGGCAAATTAATGCTCATCTGCCTGTAACATTTCATCTATTTTCGCCTCCAATTAAAAAAAATCACAGGAAATGAAACGTTTTTATATACTTATTGCAATTATATGTTCATTTATTACTGCCAATGCGCAGTTCGGCGGCGGATCGTCCATCGTCGGTAAAATATCGGGCACATTGATTGATTCCGTTACCAAAAAGCCACTTGATTATGCATCAGTAGGCTTGTACCACAGCGGCGGTAAAAGCCCGATGACAGGTGTTATCACTGATGAAAAAGGAAATTTTAAACTTAACGATGTACACCCGGGAAGTTATAAATTGGCCATTTCTTTTATCGGTTATCCTACCAAAATCATCGATCCTATTGTAACCACCAACACTAAACCAGACAATAACCTCGGGATTGTAATTGTTTCGCCAGGACCAAAGACATTAAAGGAGGTGACGATAACAGGCCAGGCGAATTTGGTTGAGAACCACATTGATAAAATGGTTTATAACGTAGAGAAAGACCTTACAGCAGCCGGCGGTAATGCCAGCGATGTGCTGCAAAAGGTACCCATGGTATCAGTGGATCTAAATGGTAACGTTGCCATCAGGGGCGATCAGAATGTTAAGGTCTTAATAAACGGCAAGCCGTCAGGCGCTACAGCGGCAAGTTTGGCTGATGTATTAAAAACCATACCTGCCGACCAGATCAAGTCAATTGAAGTGATCACATCCCCATCGGCTAAATACGATGCGGAAGGATCGGCCGGTATTTTAAATATCATAACCAAATCATCAAATATTTCGGGCATCAGCGGTTCGATAAGTGGTGGGTTTGGTACACGTCAAAATAATGGCAACTTTAACCTTAATTATAATAAAAACAGGTTTAGCCTATCAATAAACGCAGGCGGCAACCTTACCTGGCCGCAAACATCTATAAGCGATTTTACCCAGCAATTCACTGATAGGACCAACCCGATAACACAAACCTCGGATGGTACCAGCTTGGTAAAACGTTATGCCAGCATCAGTTCGGCAACAGCTTCTTACTCATTCAACGCTTTTAATGACATCACTTCAACTTTTCGTTATACAAAAGGAGGGTTTAACACAACCTCGGCTAATACAACCGATCATAGCACGGCAAACTTTCCGAACAACATAGATTCCACCTATTCGTACATAGCAAATGGTTACAGCCACAACTCTTTCGGTGGATTTGACTGGACAATGGACTATACCCACAAGTTCAAAAAGGACGGTCATAACATTGTGTTTTCGGGTGAATGGAGCCAAAGTGACATCGTAACTGATTTTACCGATCGCTTTACACCACAGGCCCAGCCAAATACCCAGGAAAATATCAACGGTACAAACAATGAGTATACTTTGCAGGCGGACTATACTAACCCGGTGAGCAAGGTTTTAAAGGTAGAAGCCGGTGGCAAAGAAATTATCAGAAGGCTGAGCGCTAATAACCAGGTTTTTGACCCATCAGGCAACGATTTTATATACGACCCCAACGCCTCAAGTCTTTATGATTATCACCAGGAAGTTACTGCTGCGTATACTGTGTTAACCTTTACGCTGCCAAAAAGCTGGTCGATTTTAGCCGGCGGCAGGTTTGAAAACACTGATATCAGCGGCTTTCCTTCCAGCCCGGGCGATCAAGGCCTGACACCTTTCAGTACAGATTACCAGATATTTATTCCGAGCCTGACGGTGCAAAAGCAGCTTTCGGCGACACAGACGCTTAAATTGAGCTATAGCAAACGTATTACCCGTCCGAGTTATCAATTTTTGGATCCCTATCTGAACAAATCAAATATCCTTGCCCAATCGGAAGGTAATGTTGATCTGTCGCCGGAAGTTTCACAAACTGTCGAACTGAACTATAATACATTTATCAAGTCATCCTTGGTAAACGTCTCTGTATATTACAGGCACATTACTGATGTGATAGAAAGTATCGGCACCCCTGTAAGCAACCGTATTGTTACGCCGACCAAGGTCGACACCTTGATTGGGACATTAACCCAATTCCATAACGCAGATATGAACAATTCGCTCGGCTTTAACTTTTTCACATCCGTCAACCCAATAAAAATTTTAACCCTGCGTACAAATGTTAACGTGTATACTTACAATCCCACTCCGTATGCTCAATATGCCTATTATTTTACAAATACAGCAACAAAAGTTCAGTACAATATATTTTTAAGCGCCTCGGTTAGCTTTGACAGCGGCTTAATTGCTGAATTATTTGCACTGGAAAATTCACCCCGTTATACTTTGCAGGGATCTAGCCCATCATTCAGTTTATTGGGCTTGGGCGTGAGAAAACAACTAATGAATAAAAAGGCTTCAATCGGTATCAATACACTTGAGCCATTTGCCAAATACAAATATTTTGATTCAAATACCACCAGCCCCGGCTTTTCGCAAAGCAGCAAATTTGGGTTTCCATTCCGCTCAGTGGGTTTAACATTTAGCTACAGCTTTGGTAAGCTGAAATTCGCCAACCCTACGCAGAAAAAAGGCGATGTTGACGAGGAAAAACAAGGCGACCAGGGCGTAGGCGGCGGCGGCACAGGCGGTGGCGGCGGCAGGTAATCTTGCTATTTAAGAGATGTGCAAATGTGCGGATTTCAAATGTGCGGATTGGGATACCAATTCAAACCAATGAAACCCGCACATTTTTTATATTAAATGCTGTGATCTGCACATTAAAAATCTGCATATATGCACATCTAAATCCGCACATTCTTACCCAGCATCCACATCGATCCCTATCTGTTTCAGCAATAACGAGGCATTAAAGGTTTTGCACTCGCCATGTTTCATTTTATAATCAAACAGCATTTCGCCGTTTACTACCTGGATATCAAAGTAAAAATTCCTAATATAACCAGGATGCTTTTTTTCCAGTTCGGCTATCTGTAGGTCGTGCGTAGCTACCATGCCAACAGCCTTTTTACTTATCAGTTGCTCTATTACTGCTTTTGATCCGAGGTATTTATCTACTGAGTTGGTACCCCGCAGCATCTCATCTATCAAAAAGAAAACTTTCTGTTCCCCGCTAACAGCGCCCAACAGCATTTGAAGACGGTCGAGCTCGGCTTTAAAGGTTGAGGTGCTTTCGTTTAAAGAATCCTTGATGCGCATATAAGAAATCACATCCATTACCGAAACCTTCATACTGGCCGCGCAAACCGGCGCGCCGCAAAGTGCAAGCACTGTATTTATACCAATAGTCCGTAAAAAAGTACTTTTACCCGCCATATTTGAGCCGGTAATGATATCTATTTTAAGGGCATTATCCAGTTCGTAATCATTTTCAACCCTTTTTTTTGCTGCTGATGAGCGGATGGGCTAAATTTTTGGCCGTTAAAGTGTACCCTGTACCAGCTGCAATTTCCGGGAAGCACCAGTCAGGATAATTAATTGCCAGTGACGAAAGGCTTATCAACGCCTCAAATTCGCCTATCACATCAAAAGCGGCCTCAAGGGTTTCCTGGTTTTCGCGCTTCCAGTTCTCTATGGCGATGATCTGGCGGATATCCCAAAGCAGAAACAGGTTTAGAATAAACCCTACGATTATATTAAGATGGTAATTAAGCTTATTAATTAAGCTGGAAAGTTCCTTGATCTTTGCGGACATATTCCCATCTTTCAAAACTTTAACAAGGTTGTTGCTGTAAGCCGATTGCCATTGCTCTTTTTCAATTTTTTCGAAAACGATAGCATAATTGTTTAAGGCATCCCCTATCTTTCCGGCTATAAGATCCGTTTTTTTAATATATACGGCCCTTGAAAATACGATGCCTAAATTGCCCATGCCTATAAATATTGCTATTAACTTGGTAATCGGATAAAAATAAGCCAGCAAAATAGCTGCCAGCAAAATAAATGGCGCCACCTTCACGTATTTGCTTAACCACCTCTCGCCGGGAAGATTTAAAGGGATATACAGGTATTTAAAAAGCTTTTGCAATTGGTTTATATCTTCGATATTGGCAAACAGCAACAGCGCTTGCAGTTCCAGTTTCCAGTTGTTTTTTGCGGCTAATTCTTTTACTGCGTCCTGTTTCAGTTCAATGGTATCCTTGGTTGATGCAGCACCAAGCCAGGCAGCAAGTTTAACAACACCTGTTGAGGTAGCGGCGCGGTTTATCAATTGAAACAGTGACGATGTTCCAAAAATATCAAGGTCGGCGCTGTAATGATGTTTCTCGTCGCTAAACCTGTTACCGTTATTGTATATATTTTCATAATTTAATATACTACCAATCTCGTTCTCGTTAACTTTTTTAAGATCCTGAAAATAGCGTTTCTGCCTTTCAAAAATAGCCTGGCGCGATACGAGCCAGGCAAAACAAAAAAGCAAAACGACAAAAGATATGGCCAGGATGGTAAAATTATCCTGACTAATAGCTATGCATACGGCTAAAATAATGAGGGCAAAAACCCCGAGCCGCAACAGCGAATAGGTATTTGCCTGCTTTTTAAAATCATCTGCCTGTTGCCCGGCAAGCGCCGCCCTTTGTTCATAATCGTTAATAATATCCTGTTCCATTTATTTGTTGTAAGGTTGAAATGTTGTAAAGTTGCAATGTCGTTTTGGTTTGTAATAAGCTGCAACAAGTTATGGTCAAACATAAGGTTTCAACCTTACAACCTTATAACATTTCATCATCTTTACAATAACATTTCAACATTGCAACTTTGCAACATTTCAACAACCATATAACACAATGAAGATCACTTTTATAACCGTTGGCAAAACCGAAGATGCTTATTTAAAAGAAGGTATAGAAAAGTATGTCAACCGTTTAAAACATTATACCCGACTTTTTATAATCGAAATTGACGAGCTAAAAAACACCAAAGCATTAACCCGCGAACAGCAAAAAGCAAAAGAAGCTGAACTGATCCTTAAAAAAATATTGCCGCTCGATCATGTGATACTACTGGATGAAAATGGCATGGAGCTGTCATCAACGCAGTTTGCAGCTTATATTGATAAAAAAGCGCTCGGCTCTATATCAAACCTGGTATTTGTGGTTGGTGGCCCTTATGGTTTCGATCAATCGGTTTATGAACGCGCTAATGATAAACTATCTCTATCGGCCATGACGTTTTCGCATCAAATGGTACGCCTGTTTTTTGTGGAACAGTTATACCGGGCTTTTACCATTTTAAAGGGGGAGCCGTATCATCATGAATGATTTACGAATTACGATTTACGAATTACTATTTGTGAATGGGTTGATCAATTTCCACGTAAAGTAATTATCGCAGCGACAATAATAGAAAGAAGTTCGTTCCCCTCTTTATAAATAATGTCAATTTCCGGTTTTAATTCAGGATTTAATTCGACCAGCAGTTCTAAAAAGAACAACGTCTCAGCTAACTCTTCGTCAACTATTTTTAATTTATTGATAAAAGTTCTTCTTTCGTTATGGTTAGTATACGCAGTTTTTAATGCCTCGTAAATTAAACAATATTAAAGAAAACCGTAATTAACCGATCAAACAAATCGTAATTCGTAAATCGTAATTCGTAAACTTCCTCTCCTACGCTTTATCAACTGTTGTGGGTTTCATCTTTTTTATTTTCGATTTTTTTTCTTCGTGACCGCCGCCTAATAAATAGCCCCATGGTTTAAGGCTGTCGACACGGTCGAAAATAATTTTCAAAATAGCCATAATGGGTATTGATAAAAACATACCAGATAAACCCCATATCATTTCGCCCATTATAATACCCAAAAAAGTAATCAATGCATTGAGTTTTACCTTTGAACCAACGATGGTGGGCAATAAAAAATTGGAGTCGATCACATGGATAATTAGCACGCTGCCTGCAACAAGCATTGCATCCCTTACACTGCCCGTAGCAAAGGTGATCAAAGTGCTTAAAAAAAGCGCAGTAAAAATTCCCAGGTAAGGTATAAGGTTAAACAAACCTACTATAATACCCAAAAGCACCGCGTATTTAGCGCCAACCATCCAGAACGCGGCACATGCTAAACTTGCAACTACAATCATTTCGAGTAACAGGCCGAGTATATATTGCCTTAATATGCTTTGAATATTGCTGACAATATCATGTACGGTTGCAGTATGCTCGTCGCTAAAAACCCATACTATAAAGTGCAGCAGCAATCGCCTGTATAACAATATGAAAAAGGTAAAGATGAGTATAAATACATAAAACAGCATTAGCGACGATATTGCCCCGAAGGTTGCGCCCAGCACATTGCCGCCAGAAGCAACCAACTTTTTAGTAGTATCGTTAACATAGCCCATCTCTTTACTGGCATTGATATGAAAGGCATGCTGCGCCCATTCCGATAAGTCGTTAAATGATTGGTTAACCTGGCTTTTAAGTTGCGGCCAATCGCTGGCGAGCCCTGATATTTGTGAACCTACGAGGTATAAAATACCGCTGACGAAGGCGATTAACAGCAGTATGGATGCCAATGAGGACAAAGCACGTGGCAACCTCAGTCTCTTTTCCAGGAAGTTAGCTATTGGCAAGAGCAATATGGCAAATAAAAAGCCGAAGATCAAAGGATCGAGCACTTCTTTGGCCAAAATCACAAGGTAGCCTAAGGCAAGAAGACCAAAAAGAGTTAACGAAAGCCTTTCGTAAAAGGGTGCAATTGTTTTTTTTACCCGCATATTCCTTATTTTAAAGTTTGGGTGCCAAAATTTATTGGTTTGAAGATAAGAAATAATGTATCACAATATTTTTTTATTAGAAAATTGTGAGCGTGAATGTTTACCATAATTCTGGCAGAAAATTTGCTTGATGGTATATCATCCACCGAAAGAAAAAACATTATGGCAAAATATTCAGAAAAAGCACAGGAAAAAGTGCATGAAGTTATGCACGAAATGAAAGAAGGCGAACTAAAAAGCAGCAGCGGTAAAAAAGTCACCAGCAGAAAACAGGCTGTTGCGATAGGATTATCTGAGGCGCGGAAAGAAGGTGCGAAGGTGCCAAAGAAGAAATAACAAAGGGAATCAAACTTCGGAAGTTTCAACGACAGGTAAACGCATCCATAATATCCATCAATACTACAGCCTCATCAATTGAGCAGGGGTTTGGCCCTTCACCGCTAAAGTAAGCCACTATCTTGCCTATCATGGGCTGCTGGATATGCTGCGGATGCACGAAATTCAGCGTTTCTTCTTCTGTTTCGTTTTTCCAGTTGATGAAGGTGCCGAAAAAAGGAAAGGTAATCTTTCCTTTGGTGCCGATGATCTCACACATATCAGTTGCCTCGCTTTTGGCAACATTAAAACTCCACGAGCCATTAACCACCACTTTGTTTTTAAAAAGTATTTCACCGCAAACATGGTCGTCAGCAGGTGTTAAGCCCGATTGGTTTATCGAAAAGCCATGATATTTTTCTGGTGCCCCAAAATAAAAGAGCATAAGGTCGAGTTGGTGGGGTGCAAGATCGTGGAAATAGCCGCCGCCTGACAATTCAGGCCGTACACGCCAGTTGGTTTCCGAGTTAGCGACAAGGTCGGGTTGTAATGTCTTCCACATCCTTATTTGTACCGTTCTAACTTCGCCTATGGTTCCGTTTCCCAGTAACTCCTTTACCTTTAAAAACATGGGCAACGCACGGCGATAATGGGCCACAGTGAGGCGGCCATTGGTTTGCTTAACGGCTTCTGCCATTTGCCTGGCCTCGTCCGCATTGCGCGTTACCGGTTTTTCTACGTATACATTCAAACCTTTTTTCAAGCCGGCAATTGCATATTCAAGATGATAAGCCGGCGGGGTAGCAATAGATACCGAGTTTATTTCAGCATCGTTCATCAGCAACTCTGCATCGCCATACCATTTACCAACACCGTGCCGTTTGGCGTAATCAGCAGCCTTTTCCGCATCACGACGCATTACGGCAACCAGTTTACTGCCGGGTATATTATTAAAGGCAGGGCCGCTTTTTTTTTCGGTTACGTTGCCGCAGCCGATGATGCCCCAGTTTATGTTGTTCATTTCTAAGAGTTAAGAGCCAAGAAGCAAGAACCAAGAAGCAAGAAACTTCAGAGACGGCTATCGTTCGCCCTGCCCCCCTTGGTTCTTGCTTCTTGGCTCTTGACTCTCCTTACCTATTTCAATATTGCCTCTATCTTCGCCAGTTCTTCTGCCGAAAACACGATATTATCTAAACATTTTAGTGAATCGGCCAGTTGCTCGGGGCGGCTGGCGCCGATCAATACCGATGTTATCCGGTCATCTTTTAATAACCACGACAATGCCATTTGGGCAAGCGTTTGCCCGCGTTGCAAGGCTAAATCATTCAATTGTTTTATCTGGCTTACCCTTTCGTCAGTAACCTGGTCTTTTTGCAAGAAACCAGTTGATTTTGCTGCCCTTGAATCTTCAGGGATACCATGCAGGTATTTGTTGGTTAGTAAGCCTTGTGCCAAAGGCGAAAATGGAATACAACCTACGCCGTCTTTTTCCAAAACATCTAATAATCCGCCTTCAACCCAACGCTCGAACATGGAATATTTTGGCTGATGGATCAAACATGGTGTACCCAGCCTTTTCAAAATAGCAATTGCTTTGTCAGCTTCATCGGCCGGATAGTTTGATATCCCTGCATACAAAGCTTTTCCCTGGCGAACGATCAAATCAAGCGCGCCCATGGTTTCTTCCAATGGAGTATCAGGATCAGGGCGGTGGTGATAAAAAATATCAACATACTCCAGCCGCATCCTTTTAAGGCTTTGATCGAGGCTTGATACCAAATATTTTTTTGAACCCCATTCGCCGTAAGGCCCGTCCCACATCAAATATCCTGCTTTGCTTGATATGATCAGTTCATCGCGGTAGCCATGAAAATCTTCGGCAAGCAGGCGGCCAAAGTTTTCTTCGGCTGATCCCGGCGGCGGGCCGTAATTATTTGCAAGGTCGAAATGGGTGATGCCGCTATCAAAAGCAAGGTGTAAAATTTTGCGGAAATTTTCGGCCACATCTACATGGCCGAAATTATGCCATAAACCCAGCGAAACCGCCGGTAATTTTATGCCGCTTTTACCGCAACGGCGGTATTGCATATTTTTATATCTTTCTGGTGAGGGAATGTAGGTCATAAAGAGTTGTTGAGTTTTGGATTTTATGGGAGTAAAAATAGAATTTTTTAATTACTGGAAGTGGAAATTTATAATGCGAACAGAATTTTTACTTACATAAATCCTGATCAAACCACCTCGGCCACCACAAAAGTGCTGCCGCCAACAAAAACCAGGTCATGTTCGCCCGCATTTTGTTGTGCTGCGAATAATGCTTCTTTAACTGATGGATACACCTCACCACTCAAGCCAAAGCTTTCAGCTTTTACCTTTAAGCTTTCGGCCTCCAACCCACGCGGAATATCAGGCTTGCAAAAATAATAGATGGCATTTGTGGGCAGCATCGCGAGTATCTTACTTAAATCCTTATCATTAACTACGCCGATCACAAAATGAAGTTTATCATAAGATACCGATGCGATGTTTTGCAGCACCTCTTGTATGCCTTCGGGATTATGCCCGGTATCGCAAATAGTTAAAGGGTGGTTGCTTAATGTGTCCCAGCGGCCATGTAAACCGGTTAAGGTTTTAACCTGGCTTAACGCTGTTTTTAAATCTCCGTCGCTTATATTAAAGCCCTGCGAACGGAGTTCCTCTACTGCACTTATAACGGTTTTTAAATTTTTAAGCTGGTAGGTCCCGGTGAGATCAAGTCTTAAGTCTAAAGTCTTAAGTCCTAAGTCTGAAGTTTGCTTAATTGCAACATCCAAAAATTCTTTACCTCCGACTTCAGACTTCTGACTTCCGACTTCAGACTTCAACTCCGATGCAAAAGAAATCCCGCTTCCCTCCTGCTTTGCTTTGGCGATAAAAATATCAGCGACTTCGGGCTGATGTTCCCCTATTATAACAGGGATACCCGACTTAATGATCCCGGCTTTTTCGGCGGCTATTAATTGCAGTGTATCGCCTAAAATATTCATGTGGTCCCAGCCAATGTTGGTGATGACCGATACCAGTGGGGTAATGATATTAGTTGAATCCAATCTCCCGCCCAGGCCGACTTCAATGATGGCAATATCAACTTTTTGTTTTGCGAAGATATCAAATGCCAGGCCAACAGTCATTTCAAAAAAGGAAGGCTGTATCTCATCAAAATCAGTCCTATGGGCAGCAACAAAATCAACAACTTCCTGTTCACTTATCATAGCGCCGTTGATGCGGATGCGCTCGCGGAAATCTTTTAAATGCGGCGAAGTATATAAACCGGTTTTATAGCCCGCCGTTTGCAATACAGCCGCCAGCATATGCGAGGTTGAGCCCTTGCCGTTGGTACCACCAATATGTACGCTCTTAAATTTATGCTGCGGGTTATCAAGCCGCGCGCAAAGTTCAATGGTATTATCAAGATTGGCCTTGTAAGCTGATTGGCCTACACGGGTAAATACGGGTAATTGACTGAAAAGGTATTGGACGGTTTGCTCGTAGTTCATAGTTGTAGTCCATGGTCAATAGTCCATAGACCATGGCAAAAATAGATAATCTTTTAATTATCGGTAAACTAATGACTATAGTCTATGGACTATGAGCTACGGACTAAAAAATCAATCCACATCAAATTTAAACACCACCTGCCCTTTTTGATTACCTGCGCCGGCGGTTGCTGAAGTTAGCTTTGAGTTTTTAACGGCATTTATACACCTGTTGATGAGGTCGAGGTCGCCCATCCTGGTTTTGCGGTCTTGCTGGGCTTCTATAATATTGCCATTTGCATCAATGGTTATATCAACAACCACCGTGCCTTGCATGCGACTGGTGTTTTTTACATCGGGCATATTAACAAAGCTCCATTGTGTGCCGCGTACGCCATTGCCAGTACCCCCCTGCCCATAATTATCAGCGAGCGGCGAACCATTTTTACTTCCCTGGTTGCCGGGAGTTGTGGTTGTACCATCGCCTGCGCCCGCGCCCGTTTTGGCTGCGCCTTTATATAACGCATTTTGGTTAACAACCTCTTTTTTTACCGGCTTTGCAGGTGTCGGGGCAACGTTTTGGGTTGTTTTTTTTGCATTGGCTGCAACTTCGGGAGCGTCTTCTGTATTCTGGGTAACAACTTTGTTATCGCTGTTTACCTGCGTTTTTTGGTCGGTTGGCTGTGCCTGGGTTACCTTATTGGGTTGTGTATGGTTTGCCTTCGGCGATACAGACGGTTCATCAGTGCTGGAGATATCTTTTCCCATGCCTTCATCTGTAGTACCATAATTTACCAGTATGCCCCCTGCCCCATCTATCTGCACCGGCGGGTCCTGGAAAACAATAAAATAGCACAAAGCAATCATAGCAGCAAGTATAAGGCCTGTTGCTAAAAACGCTTTGGGATAATTATTTTCCTCCTGATAATCCATTTTAGTTCATGGTTCATAGCTCATGGCTCATAGCCCATAGTTTTTCTGCTATGAACTATGAGCTATCAACTATGATCTATTTCGGTTCCGTTGCCAGTACCAGTTTTATATTCAGTTTTTGGGATATATCCATTATCTCTACCACATCCTGTATCGCTACCGTTTTATCAACATACAAAACAATGGTAAGGTTTGTTGCAAGGGGCTTATAGCTGGCCAGCTTAGCAGGCAATTCGGCTACGGTAACCGGCTTGCGGTCGACAAAATATTTAAGGTCTTTGGTGACCGAAACTACTATCGTTTTTTTTGATACCGATTTGCCTGAAGAGGATTTGGGCAGCAAAAGCTTGATCACGTTAGGGTTGGTCACCGTTGATGCGATGAGGAAAAACAAAAGCAGGAAAAACATGATGTCGTTCATGGCCGATGTATGCACCTCGGCCGAAACCCCTCTTTTTCGTTTTCTTAAGTTCATTTGCTTGGTTCTTCTAACAGGTCAATAAACTCAATAGCATCAGTCTCTAATCTTAATATGATCTTATCAACCATCATATTTAAAATATGGTACCCAACATAGGCAATGATACCCACAAACAGCCCCGCTGCGGATGTTACCATTTTTACGTACAGACCACCTGATATAACGCCCATACTGATATTATCTGTCTTTGATATATCATAAAAAATTTTGATAACGCCCGCAATCGTACCCAAAAAACCAAACATCGGGGCTATACCAGCAACAATACCTAATATGCCAATGTTTTTTTCCAGTTTGGCTACTTCAAGCTTGCCCACGTTTTCAATGGCGCCTTCAATATCTTTTATGGGGCGGCCTATGCGTAACAACCCTTTTTGCAGCATACGGCCAAGCGGGCTATTGCTGTTGCGGCAAATTGCTTTTGCTGATTCAAGGTTACCGCTTAAAATACTCGCACGCACTTGTACCAGCAGGCTCGATTCATCCTTTGAAGCCTTGCGGATGGTAAAATAACGTTCAAAAAATATTACCAGCCCCAACACCGCCAAAATACCGATGGGGATCATTACCACCCCGCCTTTTACCAGCAGGTCGCCGAAGTGCAGTTCTTCTGATGGAATAGGTGCCAATTGCTGACCCGCAGTTTTTACCGAATCAATTATTTTATGTGCTGTATCTACTGTCTGGAAGAATAATAATGTCATTGCCGGGGTTTAATTTCTATTGTGTACGAATCTGATTTGATCTTTCCTTGGTTTTGTAATTCATTCATTTTGGACTGGGCTTCGACCATCGTATGAAAACTGCCGGCAGATACTTTTATAAGCGGCCCGGGCATCTCACCAAGGGTTAATATCCTTGCATTTACACCTCTGTCTTTTAACATTTTGACAGCCGTTTCGGCCACCGAACGACTGCGGCACTCGTTTGTTATTATTTCAAAATGCGATTCAGCAGTTGAATCAACTGTGGTTACCGGGGTAATAACTGTTGCCGTATCCTTTAACGAATCTGCTTTCTTTGTAGTATCAGTTTTAGCCGCGTGTTTTGCTTTACCGGTGGCAGCCGCGGCGCTGTGGGTAATTTTATTAAATGTGTCCTTAACCCGATCAAAAGCCGAGGGGTAAAATTTATAAACACCAAATACAGCGAGTGCAAAGCCGGCTACCGCTATTAATACGATAAGCCAAACGCTCATCCCTCTTTTACGTTCTGTTTCCTCTTCGTAATAAGGCTGGCGGGGTATTGTACGTGCGGGTGTTTCAACCTGTGCCTGTGGGGTGGCAGGCGCCGGGGCCGATGCAGGGGCGCCAGCAAATACCGGTTTTGGTGTCTCGGGGAATAAGGGCTGGCCTAATTTATAGGTGTTGAGCATTGGATAACCGTAAAATGCCGGATCATCAGGTATTTTATCGTTCGGTTTAAATTTAAGCTGCCCCTGCTCCGTATAAAACAAGCCCAGGTCGGCAAATAAATATTTCCCGGTGGCGGCATCCTCCCTTAATTTGGTAATAAATTTTTCGGCAAAATATTTTGATGAGGCCAGCGAAATATTTTTTTTATCAGCTACGTACTGTGTAAAAGTATCGTCTTCGTCATTTGGCTGCGGCACAAATTTCACCTGGTGGTGCGGAGGATAAAATTTACCCTCCTTATCGTTATAATAAGCATTTACACGCTCCCGCACAAAATAGCCCAGGCCAGGCACGCTTACTGCATCGTGCTGTCCTAATAGTTCGCTTAAATAATCAGCTAAGTTCATTTGGGCTAAAAGTACGGTTTATTATTTTTTAAAAAAATCCTTAAAAAGCAAACCCAACGCCGCCAAATATATTAAATCCATAGTCAGGATAATATAGCCAGGTTTGATTTGAGCCGTTTAAAAGATTATTTACATTAACAAAAACAGATATTCGTTTAGTGGCCTTGTATTCAACGCCGCCGCTAAGGTCAACAAATGAGCTTATAGTAGTAGGCGTTGTACTGCCCGCTTTTATCGGATTGGGGTCAAGCGCCGAGCCACGGATCAGCAGCGTGCCTTTAATATCCACCTTATCGCTGATGTGCAATATGGTACCGCTTGTCAGCTTAAACTTGGGCAGGTTCCAGGGCTGTATAGCGGCGGTGGACATCTGGTAATCTTTAAACTCAACCCTCCCGAAAATATCCACATCTTCCGATGCCTTATAATCAAGTTCGCCGGTTAAACCGCTAACTTTTGCCGTACCATCATCATATATCACCTGGAACCTGTTGTATCCCTGGGCAAAATTGAAGTTGCTTACAAACAGCGGCATATCTTTTACCTGGTTGCGGAAAACAGTTACTTTAAAGCCCAACCCCGGCGCTATTGTTCCTTTTAAGCCTGCTGCAAGGTCCAACTGGTCAACTGAGTTTTTGATATTTACATCCTGGCCAAGGAAAGGGTTGGTGCTATAAAAATCAAGCAGGGATGATTTGTTTACATCGCCTTTTGCCTCAACAAACAGCCGCACATATTTCGGCACTACCTGGAACTCCAGCCTTACGGCCGGAAAAATATGAAGGGATGATGTGTAACCAAACTGGTCGACAATGTTTATCCCGGCATCAATTTTATAATTATCCCCCTGGAATTTTATATAAGGATTGGCCCTGATCAGGCTATTATTATAATTGTAAAGGCTATCCTTTTGTGTGCTGAAATCAAGCGAGCCGCTCACACCCGCATAAAACTGGTGAATGGTCTCATTTAAAAAACCCGATAACACCACATTACTTTCCTGCGCCTGGTAGGCATCACTAAACTTGTAGGCTTTCAGTTTAAAGGCATAAGTAAAATCATTCGGAACGTCCTCATAGTTTTTGGCAAGTTCACCTTCGGCGCCAATGGTGCTGAAATGCTGCTTGTTAACCATCAGGCTTGGCGGCGGGTTCAGCTGATCGTACCCATAAAAATAATTGCTGCTGTAGTTATAATCTATACGCCCGCTTAATGAGTTTACTTCGCCTATACTTTTGCCAAATACCCCGGCCTGTTCCTTACTTGAGTTTTGATCAAGCAAAGTGCCGTCCTGAGCAAAATGCTTTATATAACCGCCAACCTGCAAAGCCTGGTCGCGGCCGTTATCAAAATAAGCCTCGCCGTATGTTGTCTTTAAGTTGCCCAACCCAAGTTTTATATAATTATTGGCCAGATCCGAGTCGCGTTCGGCAGGCCTTTTCATGGCGCTGAGCGGTTTAATAGCCGTATTCAGCTCCAGGCGCTTATCTATCGGGAAATAAGTTAATGGCGCTTTAAATGGCGTTTTATCCTCCAGATCCGGGTTAATGCGTATTTTAACAGCATCGGCAAGTACAGGTTTATAAGCCGTTGTAACAACGATCTCTTCAGATAAACTACCGCCATTTGGGTTCATTTTTTTAGTAGTATCAACCTTTACTTTCGATACCGCTTCACCAAGACTTTTGGCATTTGTTTTTTGCTGTGCTATTGTTGGTTTGGCCTTTGCAGGCTTGCCCGTTTTTTTCTTTGCTGTTTTCACCGCTTTTGCTGCGGGCTTTTTGCCTTTATGGGGTGTTTGCGCGCCGGCATAAACAAAGCATAAAGCAAATACTAAGGTAAGCAGCGGATATATATATTTAACTTTCATTGCTCGTCTCCTGGTTATTCTTTGTTATCCGGTTTCTTTACATTAGTACTATCAGGCTTGGCTTCCGTTTTATCCTGTGGCGATAACTGGTCAAGCTTTCGTTTGGCCTCAGGTAAAATGTCATCATCACCTTTATAGTTATCAATCACACTTTGCAGCGTAGCTTTTGCCTGGAAGCTATCTTTTAACCCTACATAATTATCGCCTAATAAAATAAACGTTTTCGTTACCCAGTAATCATAGTTCGGCAAGTCTTTTACCAGGTCAAAACATGTTTTTTGGGATGCTTTGTAATGGCCTTTCAAATACTCAACCCTGGCAATGTTGTATTTCGCTTCGGCAGCGGCAACGGTTTTTGTATTGGTTACCGTGTATTCAAATTCTTTAACAGCGGTGGTCGTATCCCCTTTTTGCAGGTAGGCAAGCCCGCCATATAAACCGGTTTTAAATTTGTCTTCCTGCGATGATTTTTCATTATCCCTCACCAGTTTTACATAATTAATGGCGTCATCAGGCATCTCCATCTGCGCATAGCAAAGGAGCAGGTTATTTATAGCGAAAGTATAGTCAGCTTTATATTCCGAATTGGTCTCCAATTTTTTCAGGAAAACTACCGCCTCATTATATTTTTTCTGCCCGATGTACAACTTTGACATGGCGATCAATGATTGCTCGGTATAAGTGCTTGTCCAATCATTCAATATCACATTATAATCAACAATGGCTTCCTCCGACCGGTTGAGGTTTACCAAACTTTGCGCCCGTATAAACCTGGCCTGTTTATCATAAATAGGTTTTGTCGGGAACTTATCGAAATAAGCATTCACCGCCCCAACTGTGCCTTGCCAGTCACCTCGTAAATAAAGGTTGTTGGCTGCCGTGTACATTATATTTTCCTGGTCGGCTGCCGTGTAATTAGCTATCGGTACCGTGGCGGCATAATTTATAAAGGTTTGCGCGTCGCCTTTATCGGTATATATTTTCTCGATTTGTTTTAGCGCCTGTTTTGCTTCATCGGTTGATGAATAATCCTGCACCACGCGTTTAAACGATTCAATGGCCAGGTCATCATTACCGCCATTATAATCTATAAGCCCTATAGTAACCAGGGCCCTTGGTACGTAACTGCTGGTAGGATATTTTTGTATCATATCCAGCATGCCGCTTTTTGCTTTCAGGCTGTCGTTTTTCAGATAATAGGTATAAGCTATCTCGAACGAGGCATCATCGGCATAATCGGATTTAGGGAACTTGCTTAGCACATCATTCAAAGTATTGATCTTGTTATCCGGCAGGTCCTGCAAACCCTGTATCATACCACGCTGAAACAAAGCATAATCTTCGCCCGGGCTGTGTTGCTCAATAATCCGGTTATAATATTCAAGCGCCTTGCTGTAATTCTTCAAAACAAAATAGCTGTCGCCCAGCCTTGTTACAGCATCGTTTATTGTACTGGCGTCAGTTTCATCCCCTGCCAAAAACTTCTGGAAATAGCTGGCGGCCTTTCTATACTGTTCATCACCGAAAGCTGCATAGGCCAACCCGTAATTGGCATAATTATAAACCGGGGTGTTCGGCGCCTCGGGCAGGTCTAAAAACTTCTCAAATGTTTCAACCGATTCCTTGTACTTCCGCACCTCGTACATCGACTCGGCCATCCAATACGTAGTTAAGGCCTCAACGTGGGCATCGACGGAGTTCCTGAGCGAGCGCAGAAATATACCAATGGCATTTTCAAAAGCGCGTTCGTTGTAAAACTCTAAGCCGCGGTAATAGGTAACTTTTTGATAGGCAAGTTGTGCGCTTGGTGTTTTATTAGGGATAGGCTCCAGAATTTCAACTGCCTCGGCATAGTTATGTGAGTTTAACAGTTCCTCGCCTAATAAAGTCTTTACCTCGTCATTACGTTTTGCGCGGGGATAATTTTTAAGGTATAACCTTGTAGCATCAAGCGCCTGGGTATTAAAATCAAGCTCGTACGATAATTTTGCGTACTGGTACAAAGCGTCTTCCTGTAATTGCTTGTCAAAATCAAGTTTCGAGGCCGCGAAATAGGCATTGCGGGCGCTTTGCTTGTTTTGCATTTTCAGGAAAACATCGCCTAATATGTAGTCCCCGTTCTGGCTGTAAACATCATTTGCCTGCTGTAGCTTTTCCAGCTCTGTTGCAGCTTTCGGGTAGTTGCCAATTTTATAATAGGTATAGCCCATCTGGTAGCTGTCCTGGGTATTTTGGGTTCGGCCAAGGTCTTCATCGGCATAGCGACCGTAATATTTAGCCGCGTTGGGGTAATCCGCTTTAGCAAAATAAGATGCACCTATAATACGCAGCATCTCTTTTTCATTTTGCTGATGCGTGCTGTTTATTATGGGGATGGCATAATTTATAACATCATCATACCTGTTATCCAAAAAATAAACTGCTGTTATATAATACGGGTAACTGCTTTCGTATTTCTTTGAGTTTTTTAAGCGCTGAAAGTTCGCCAGCGCCAGGTGATAATCTTTATTTAAATAAGCTATATAGGCAAAATAATAGGTAGCGTCGTCTGTAAACGGCGAGCGCCTGCCTTTTACCTCGCTAAATAGCTCCTGTGCATTTTTATAGTCGTTAGTAGCGAAATAGGCATATCCTTTGCGAAACTTGTATTCAATATTTTCGCTGCCGCTTAAGTTGTCGGCCTCTATCTTATCAAACCAGGTCAAAGCCTCTGCATATTTTTCCTGTTTTGAGTACGACCGCCCGATCTGGAAAATGGCCAGCTTGGTAAGCGGGTTTTCGGGGTGGTCTTTAATAAACTTCAGGAACATGCTTTCGGCGTCGTCATTCCCTAATTCAAGGGCGCATAGCGCCTCATAATATTGCGAGTTTTCTTTTAGTAGTGATAATTCCGATTCGAACTTGGGCTGCGTACTGGTTTGAAGCCTTGATTTTTCAACCAGTCGAAACTGCTCGGCAGCGGCAACATACAGGCCTTTGCTAAGCAGGTCGGTAGCGTCATGGTATGTATTATAAACCTGGAACGAAGGGTTTTGCTGGGCGTGTACAGTGAGGACAAAAAATATCGAAAAAAGGAACGCGATGTATTTATGTTTGGTCATAAGTAGCAAACTAACGATTTGCGAAAATAGCGAAACGCTAAAAACGATTTCCACAATAGTAATTCACACTATGTGGAGAACATTATTTTTAACGGGCGATAAATATTGAGTGGTATAGATGTGGAAAACTTTTGAGTTGTGGGGAAAGCCTATTAAAGAATATCCTTCATTGGAGACGCGGCGCATCGATCTCTACCTGGGTTTTTAAAAACATAACCCTCATCTTCAAAATATTGTGTAAGAACTCAACGTTTGTATTTTTACATTTCATGAAAATCCGAAGCAAATTTCTTCTTCTGTTGCTATTCATTTCCCATGGGTTTTCGGGTTTCAGCATGGCTGCACAACAAAAAGCGACCATCATTTTGCATGATGAGTTAGTGCCAGTTGCCCCAAAAGAATTTTACATAGCCAACGTCACCGACGAACGCAGTGACCGCAGCGCCGTTGCCTGGCTGGTATCTCCCGCAAAAACAGCAAACCAACCCGAAAAATACGCCGTCGACCTGCAGGGCGGCTGCCTGGTAGCTATAAAAGGGTTTATCGGGCATAATTTACAGCGCAACAATGAATTACGTCCAATAACTATAGGCTTGAAAAAATTTATGGTGACTGAAATTGCTTTGGCAAACGGCCTTGTCGAGGGCCATGCCATTGCAGTTATGGAATTTAGCCTGCAGCATGACGATGATGAAATGCTGCACTTGGTTGATTATAACGACAATATAACTTATACCCGCTCCCCCGGCCCGCCGCAAGATATTGAACCGACATTGCGGCATATGCTCGAAAACGGGCTAGTATATTTAAATATATGGATGAACAGGCAGGCGGGCACCAACATCTTACTTGCAAAATTCTTAAAAATAACCTTTACTGATTATATGGAGAAACCGGAAGGCGACAGCATTTATTATTCGGCCAAACGGCTACTGACCTGGGATGACTTTAAATCAAAAATACCCAATAGCAGGTACGATGCCGAAGTTTTCCCCTCCATTGGTTATGATGAACGTACTGACGTTACAAACGGGGTTATTAATGTCGGCCTTGCAATAAAAGTAAGTTTGCCTAAAAGCGCTGCGTGGGTTAGGAATGGCAGCATGAACGATTACACTCTTAACCATGAACAAAGGCATTTTGACATTGCCAAAATAGCAGCCGAACACTTTGAACAGAAGCTAAAAGTTGAAAATCTCACCACCACCAATTTCGAAGGGATAATTAATGTTGATTACCTTTATGCCTATCGCGAAATGGATGCCCTACAAAAACAATATGATGACGAAACCCGCCATGGTGCTGACCAGGCTGAACAAGAACGATGGAA
Organism: Bacteroidota bacterium; assembly: GCA_013288235.1. Classification (GTDB taxonomy): domain Bacteria; phylum Bacteroidota; class Bacteroidia; order Sphingobacteriales; family Sphingobacteriaceae; genus Mucilaginibacter. Next base: position 25,454 of record JABDCF010000020.1, read on the forward strand.
CAAAAAGATCGATAACGAGTTATCATTGGTAATTAGTCATTAGATGGAATTTAGTAAATTTCGGCAATATTTTGATGACCAGTTTTGGAAGGGTTGGGGATTAGAGCGATTTAAAACAAAATCATCAAATCAATAACCCTGATGCAATGACTAATGACCAATAACACAATGACCAATAACCAACCCACCATTTACGACCGGTTAACCGCATTTAATAAAAACAGGCTGCCTGATATTTTAAAGTTAAAATACAAAGCTATGTCGTTAAATGTATTTAGCTTTTACCGGGGTACCTGCCACTTATTTTATCAGGACCTGGCTGCGGCGGCCCCGTTACCGCCATCACCGACGGTTTGGGTTTGCGGCGACCTTCACCTGGAGAATTTTGGCAGCTTTAAAGGGGACGACCACCAGGAATATTTCGACCTGAACGATTTTGATGAAGCCATGCTGGCGCCAGCTGCCTGGGAAATTGTACGTATGGTAACCAGCATTTTTATAGCATTCGATAGCCTGGCGCTTAAACAGGAAGAGGCCATAAAAATAGCGAAACTGTTTTTGGAAAACTATTCTTCAACTTTAAAAGCTGGGAAAGCAGTAAGTATTGACCCGCGTACGGCAAAAGGTATAGTAAATACATTTTTGAGAACTGTTGAAAAACGCAAACTAAAGGAAATACTTAAAAAATGTGCAATCCTGAAAAAAGGAAAATTTTCAGAATTGATTATTAACGACCGGCATTTTAAAATTGATGGGGGCCTAAAAAACGAACTTGCCCATGTTGTTGACGATATTTTGAAAACCGGTTGTTACGGCCCACTTGGCTACAAAGTGCAGGATAGCGTTTTCAGGCTGGCGGGTACCGGGAGCGTTGGTGTAAAACGGTACTTATTTTTATTGCATAGCACCGTCAGAAGAAATAAATACCTGCTGCTGGATATGAAACATGCTTCGCCCTCGTCCTTGCAGCCTTATGTGAAAATTAAACAGCCAGGCTGGGCATCAAACGCAGAGCGGGTTATTGCCATACAGACGCGTATGCAAAATATATCGCCGGCGTTGCTGACGCCTGTTATTTTTAAAGATGAACCATATGTGTTGAAGCAAATGCAGCCTACCCAGGATAAAATAAATTTCGAACTGATAAAAGACCGTTACGATGACCTCGGCCTGGTTACAAATGATATGGCGGTGTTAACAGCATCGGCACAATTGCGCAGCAGCGGTCGGCAAGGTTCGGCTATTGCTGATGAAATGATCGTTTATGGACAACACTATCATGAAACCGGGACACAGGATGCTATACTTAAATATGCTCTTCAATATGCCAAACAGGTAAACAAAGATTATAAGGAGTTTATGGCAGGTTATAATAAGGGGCTTTATTAGGAGTTTGCAGTGAACGGTCTGTAGTTCCCTGTGGGAAGTTTTACTTTGAATAAGTACGGCCTCAGCAGGCACAACCCACCAGCTGTGGCAACTGGCAACTGCCAACTCAAAACTGCAAACTGACCTCACTCTTTTTCAATGCGTACATACGATGACGATTTACATTTGGCACAAAAGTATCGCCTTACGGGGAATAAAAATGATAACTGCTTAATCAGCCATGGCCGGTGTAAGCGAAAGTGAAATGGGGCGCCGCATTTTTTACAATAATATAACTTCTCGGCTCTGATCTTTTTAGTCAAGTTAAATCACTAGTTTACAGGGTACCGCTAAAAATACGTTATTTCTATCGATTAAGCAGTCAAAATTTTTAAGTTTAAAAATTGGGGGCATAATAATACGAATGATTTCAAGTATTAGTTAACTCAAAACATGGAATTTTCGCTTGCAGTGGAAGCAGTTATATCTCCGTAAGGGCAGCCATGAAAGAAAGTTTCGGACAAAAAAACTTCTGCGGACCCGTGTGTCGAGTTCCTGTTTACATTTTGGGCAACGATATATCTTTTTTTCTTCGCTTATCAAATCTCCACCGTTTTTAATGACGATACGTTATGCTGCTATCTAAATAGTATCTGCACTATGGCTTTTTTCCACTAAACAAACATGGCAAAATTGTAACAATAAAATTACAATTACAATTGTCAAAGTGTTATTAAAATATTAATTAATTGCTAAAAGGCTTCACCCAACGCTAAGTTCAAGTCTGAAAAGCCCTTACTAAAACCATAATCAATGCACACATTCGTATTTGATTTTTTATTAAATTTCACCCTCAATCCGGCCCCCCCGGCAGGATTCAGAGAACTAAAGGTATGAGTATTGGCCTGGCTTGCCGAGTTAACATTTGTAAAAACAACGAAGCCAAATAACCCATCATTAGTAATATCTTTCCGGTATTCGGTTTCAAAATAGAGCAGATTTTGCCCCCTGTACCTATTTTGTTCAATTCCCCGCCCCGAGCGCTGGTAAGGGTCATTCCCGATGCTTGGCAAATTTAAATAAGGCGTGCCGGTTGATGCGCCCCAGTAATAAAACCAAAATGCCAGTTGGTTTTTAGATGCTTCCGTTGTTAAGGAAACATATTTTCGCACATCGACATATACCGACTGCGCGTTGTTATCGCTTCCTAAAGCCCCCATATTATACCTGTAAATAACATTCACAAATGAGCCGGGGATAGGGTTAATTGAATTTTGCCTTGTATCATATAATAAATTAAATGTAAGGCCCGATGAAAAAGAATTTACTCCCGTGGCTGTGCCATATTTGTAACCAGTAAAATCGCCAAGGCTCACCGGGCTGTTGCCGGTATTGATGTTTATATAATAATCCATGTCATAGCCTATACCTGCGTAAAAAAAAGGTGTTATGCGTTTAAGGGCGCTCTGGTAAAAGCGTATATAATCATAGTTAACTAAAAGTTTATTGCTTTCAGGCTGGTTGCCGCCCAGGCCCCATGTGTATTGCGGATATACCAAAAATCGCGTATCACCTTCTATATTATAAGTGTTGTTGTTTAACCAAACGCTCGAGTGTATCGGCAAGCCATACCTTCCCTTTAAATTAAAATAAGGGGCAAAAGTAATGCTGGAAATATAAGTGGTTTTCCTTTCGCCAAGGTAGAAACCTGCTGTTGTAGAAGTTACCAGTGCCTTGCTGGCGCCGGGCACATTTGACGAAATTGGTAAAATAGAGAAATAGATTTGTTTTTGTTCTTCAACGGGGTTACGATGTTTAAATTTAAAAAGTGTATGTGCTATATCAATCAGGTCTTTCTGCCCGGTTGTGTCAATATCTACATTGTTGGTAGTGTCAACCGGCGTTTGTGCTTTAAGCAAACAAGGCACCAAACAACAAAATAATAGGAAATAAAACTTACTCATTACCTATACAAATAAAAAAGCCTGCTATTTGTTTGAAAACGGCTATAATAAGTAACCTTTGCCCTTGAAAGAGCAGAAACGTAGCTGTTTTTTTTGGCTGGGGTACAGGAAATTAATCAGCCAGGAATTTCAACACAGCGGCTGAAAATTCGGGGGTGCGGATAGCAGTATTATGGTTCCCTGGCGTGTACACCAGGCTTGAATTCGGAATGAGTTTATTTAGCCCTGTTTCCGATCCATTTTCTTTGTCTTCCGTACCGCGTATAATTAAAAGCGGCATATGTACAGCCGCCAGCTCACTTACACTGGTTGATGGCTGGTATTTTTGCTGCATCGCCAAAGCCAGGTTATCAAGGTGCTGGCTATGGATGTATTTCATCATATCGTCCACATCATGCAGCGTGGTATCGCCCATTAAGGCGCGATAGGCATGAACGCGTCTTGGCCATTCGGGGTTGGTGTAGGCATCGCCCATGCCACCCATTATTGCTTTGTGCAACCGTTTATCAAGCACCAAAAGCCTCGAAGTAATAATAGAGCCTCGCGAATACCCTACCGCATCGTACTGTTTAACGCCCAGGTTGCCCATCAAGCCCATAATATCCTTCGCCTCAGCATCATTGGCGTAAGCTGCGTCAGTATGCGGCTTATCCGAATGCCCGTTGCCCCGCTGGTCGATCAGAACCACCATATAGCCTGCTTTAAGCAGATCGCCGTACACCGCACAACTTTTCCATCCCTGGCCTGTACCCGAAAATCCGTGAATTAAGATCACCGGGTAACCAGCGCCTTTTACTTCGTAATATATTTTTGTGCCATCAAAAGAGGTGTAGTAGTTGCCCTCGGGTGCAGGTTGCGCGAACAGTCGGCTTGTAAAAATAAGCACGACGATCACAGCAATCAGGCAGATTGTATATTTTCTCATAATTTATTGGCTCATTAAACAGGCCTTTATTTTCAATTTTTCATCTTTCGGGCTTTTCTTAATCTCTAATCTCAAGTTTCTGATCACTAATCCCTACTCATCCTTCATAAACTTATCCACTCCCTCCGCAGGTTTCCAATTGCTTTTGGGTTCGTAATAATGCCATAGCAGCGCAGATACCTTCCGGATCAATACATCGGCCTCATTATCCTGCTCCCAGCGCTGGTCTTTATTATGATTGGTGATAATAGAGAAAACATAATCGCCGTGCGGGGCATTTACCAGCACAGTTTCTGATTTCGATTCGTTTAATGCCCCCTGTTTTGATATGGTATGTATATAAGGCGGTATTTGCGATAAGGCATAGTTATCCCAAAATATCCGCCCCATATTGCGCACCATTCTTTCGCTCGCAGCAGGGCTAACGGCTTGTCCGTTACTAATCATGGTAAACAGCCGACACATTTCGTAAGGAGTGGTTACGCCCCAGCCATATCTTGCATGCATGGCATCGCGGCCTGTGGCCCTCGAATTATCGCGCATTATTTTAAATCCATTTGCATCAAGCCAGTTGTTTATATAGTCGGTGCCCACCAGTTTTTGGAGCCACAAGCTGGCGGTATTATCGCTCATGGTGATCATCAGCATGGCTACCTTGCTTATTTCAATGGTGTCACCATCTTTAAATGAGCCTAAAATATCCTCGCCTTTGTATAACAGCGAGTCGCGATAAACAATTTTCTGGTTGTATTGCAGCTGGCCTTTTTCAATCTTATCCATCAAGCCGCATTGTATGCTTACTTTTATCATACTGGCTGTGGGGAACAGTGTATCTGCATTAATGGCAGCCGTTTTGCCGGTTTTCAGGTTTTGTACATATACGCCCGTCTGCCCGTTAAACCCTTTTATGGCATCCTGTAATTGGGCTGTAAGCCTTGCATCTGTTTGGGCAAAAGCGGTTGAGGTGATGAGTAAAATAAGGGTTAACAGTTTATACTTCATGAGCTGTGGGTTTGAAAAAACTAATATAGGACTAAGATTTCTCGGATGAAAGGATGATAAGATTATATCGAAAATTTGAAAAAAGTCATAAACGTACATACACTGTATCAAAAGCGGACAAATTACGGTCAGTAAAATCATTGTAAATACTTGATAATTATACAATTATACATTTGGCATTTTCTTAGCCAACTCTTCACGGGTTATTGATTGAAGATGACAGGAAAAAAGAGAAAAAAAACTAAAATGTAACCAATCCCATTAAAACTTCGACTAATAACTAACCTATGATTAAAAGTTATCTGAAAACCGCAGTGAGATTTTTGCTGAAAAACAAAACTTTCAGCTTCATCAATATTTTTGGCCTGGCCACCGGCACGCTGTGCTGCCTTTATATATTGTTGTATGTACAAGATCAGTACAGCTATGATAAATATCAGAAACATGCAAAAGATACCTACCGGATCACCACCGACCTGGTATTAACCGGTGATAAACACCATGGGGCAGCTTCCTCACCACCCATTGCGCCAGCATTGAAAATTGATTTTCCGGAGGTGGAAACCTATACACGGGTAGTAAAGACCGATATGCTGGGCTCAAAAGAGCATTTATTGCGCTATAAAGAAAAATCGTTTTATGAAACAGGGGCATTTTATGTAGATTCTACATTTTTCGATGTCCTGAATTATAATTTTGTGGAAGGCCATGCGCAACACGCTTTGGACGAACCGTACTCGATCGTATTGCTGAAGCATACAGCTATAAAACTTTTCGGCGGCCAAAGTGCAATTGGTAAATTAATAAACATTAACGACCAGTGGGGCCAGCATGACTTTAAAGTAACAGGTGTGGTTGACGAAAGTCTCGGCAAATCGCACCTCGAGGGTAACATGTTTATCAGCATGAAAAGCGGTGGCACAGGTGTTTCAATTGCCAACGACCCCGAATGGGCGGGTAACAATTTTCTATTCTCTTATGTAAGGCTGCGCCCGGGTTCAGATGCTAAAGCATTTGAAAAAAAGCTACCGGCCTTTTTAAACAGGCACGCGGCCGAAAAGATGAAGCAAATAGGCATGCAAAAGGCATTGCACCTCGAAGCTATTACCGCGATACATACAACAGCCGGTTTTGATGTGGAACCGAGCAAAACTGCCGATCCCTCTTTCCTGCTCATCCTGGTATTAATTGCCGTACTTATACAGGTTATCGCCTGTATCAATTTCATGAACTTATCAACCGCGCGTGCTTCAAAACGGGCCAAAGAGGTTGGCGTACGTAAAGTAATTGGCGCCGGCAAGTACGACCTGATCAAACAATTTTTAGGCGAGTCGTTTTTACTGTCATTTATAGGTGTAATTATCGCCCTGCCCTTGTTATGGGCGGCACTTCCTTATTTAAATGATATCACACGTGCCGATATACATTTAACCTTTTTTAGCGATTATCGCCTTTGGCTTATGCTTACTTCGCTTGTTGTTGTTACTGGCTTGGTTGCCGGCAGCTATCCTGCGTTTTATCTATCAGCTTTCGAGGCCATAAAGGTGATAAAAGGGAATTTTAGCAGCAAGATCTCGGCAACCGGCATCCGCAAGTCGCTGGTGGTTTTTCAGTTTGTATTATCTATTACAATGATCACGGGCATTATTATCATCTACAGCCAGTTAAATTACATTAAATCAAAAGACCTCGGGTTTGATAAAAACCAAAAACTGGTTTTTAACTTTTATACCAACGATACCCAAAGTAAAATGCAGTCACTTGCCAACGACTTAAAGCAGCTTGCCGGTGTTAAAGCCGTTACCCGCGCTGATAACTACCTGAGCCAGTTTGTATTGCACGACCATGGCGTTTATCCTGAAGGAGGTAATATGCCAACGGCCATCGACGCCCAAAACATTGCCTGCGATCAGTTTTTTGTAAAAGCTAATGGTATTAAACTGATTAGCGGCAGGGACTTTATGCCTGGCGATTCGGGCAAAGTGCTTATTAACCAAACCCTGGCCAAAAGGCTTAACCTTACCCCGCAAACTGCACCTGGCGCAAAACTTTATACACAATACGGTACCAGCCCCGTATCATTTGTTACAGTAGCAGGCGTGATGAAGGATTTTAATTATAACTCGCTGCACGACGAAGTAAAACCATTTATGCTGGTTTATGATAATTATCCCGGGGATTTATCAAGTATAGTGGTATCAACAAGCAGTGAAAATTATAAAGAGCTGCTCGGCCAGATAGGGGCGATATGGCAAAAAAGACCTGCCTTCGGTACCTTTTGAATATTCATTCCTTGACCAGGAAATTCAAAAACAGTATGAAACGGAGATCATATTGTCGCAGATCATCAACTCATTTACTTTAATAGCTATCGTTATATCTTGCCTTGGTTTATTTGGCCTTGCCGCGTTTAGCGCTGAGCAACGCAAAAAAGAAATTGGCATTCGCAAAGTTTTGGGTTCAAGCGTAACCGGCTTGGTGGGGCTTTTATCAAGGGACTTTTTAATACTGGTTGCCGTGTCCTTCGTTATTGCTACGCCAATTGCCTGGTTTGGTATGAGCAAATGGCTACAGGCTTTTGCTTATCGGGTACCCTTAAGCTGGTGGATGTTTGCTTTAGCTGGATTATTGTCGGTATTTATTGCAGTACTGACCGTAAGTTCGCAAGCCATAAAAGCAGCATTAATGAACCCGGTGAAGAGCCTTAAAACGGAATAAGTTGGCAGTTTTAAGTTTGCAGTGGGCAGTAGCAGTTTGCAGTTAAAAAATCACTAATTCAATAAATCACTAATTCACTAATTGATTCTCCCGTGATAAAAAACTATTTAAAAACAGCGTGGCGCAATTTGCTCAAGAATAAGTTTTATTTCGTCATCAATATTGCCGGACTGACATTAGGACTGTCCATCGGCATTTTGATATTACTGTGGGTGCAGGATGAACTGAGTTTTGATACGTTCCATAAGAACGCCAAGAGTATTTACCGGTTGGATATACAGGGCGGTACAGGAGCGACGAAGCAGATATTCAATTTCGGCGTAGCACCGATAGCGCAACTTGCCAAACAGCAGTTGCCTGAAGTGACCGGGGCAACAAGGTTAACGTACGACGTCAATTTTTCGATGTACAAATACCAGGATAAGGTATTTGGTAACGAAAGGGTGGCTTTCTCAGATCCTGCCTTATTTTCCATGTTTGATTTTCCGCTCATCGAAGGAAATAATTCAAAACCGTTCCCGGATGACAACACGGTCGTGATCACTAAAACAACCGCTCAGAAATTCTTTGGCAACGCTGACCCCATAGGCAAAGTGATCATTGCCGACGACAAGCAAAACTTTACAGTTAGCGGCGTCATCAACGATATACCGAAAAACTCCGATTTTCAATTGGACATTGTTTTACCCATGAGCTATCATTTCAAAGCGTTGCTTGCGCAGGGCCAGGATATGAACAATAATTTCAACACCCTGAACTATGTGGCTTTCCTATCGTTAAAACAGGGCGCATTGATAAAAGACCTCGAGGCTAAAATATTGAAGATACACCTGAAACATAGCCCCGATGATACTGATGCGGCATACCTGTTATACCCGTTGACAAAAATGCACCTCTATAATGCCGATCTGAGTGACAAAGGCATTGGTACCGTACGGATATTCATTGCGATAGCCATACTTATATTGGTGATCGCCTGCATCAATTATGTAAATCCTTCCACCGCACGGTCGATGCTGCGCTCGAAGGAGATCAGCATACGCAAGATAATCGGCGCGGCAAAGTTTCACCTGTTCCTGCAATTTATTATCGAAACAGCGTTACTGTTTGTGATAGCGGCGGTATTGGCGATAGGCCTTGTTTATGCGCTGATGCCTGTGTTCGATAATATTTCGGGTAAACAAATGGTGCTTGACCTGGCCGATTACCATATCTGGCTGGTGATCGTTGGCGCTATCACCGGTACACTGATCTTATCAAGTATTTATCCTGCATTATTGCTGTCATCATTTGAACCGCTAAAGGCGCTTAAAGGCAAAATATCCATCGGTATCGGCGACGTGATGTTCAGGAAATTACTTGTGGTGGCTCAATTTTCTTTCTCAATCATACTGATCATCGGTACGATCATTATCACCGGGCAATTGAAATATATCCATTCCAAAGACCTGGGTTATAACAAAGCGCATGTCTTCAGTTTCTGGATGCGCGAAGCCGCGCCTCATTACGATGCGGTGAAAGCCGAGTTGCTGAAGCAGCCTGGTATAAGCGGGGTAACGCGCTCCAGCCAAAATATTGTGAGATTTGAAAGGTTTACCGGCAGTGCCGATTGGGACGGAAAAGATCCTAAACAGAGCGTGATCCTTCATGATATTTCAGTTGATAAGGATTTTATCTCATTCTTTAAGATGAAGATGCTGGAAGGTAAATCGTTTACCGGCGCCCTTACTGACACGATGCATTTTATCCTGAATGAAGCCGCTATCAAAGAAACCGGGATAGAAAACCCGATAGGCAAACGCTTTACCATGCATGGCATTAAAGGAACCATTATAGGTGTGGTTAAAGATTTCCATTATGATTCGATGCGCGAAAAGATAACGCCGGCCGCATTTAATTATTACCCGCAATATTTCAGTACCATCTATATAAAAACCGATGGCAAGAATACTTCCCAGGCTATAGCTGCGGCTGAAAAACAATTTAAACTGTACAACGGCCAGTATCCATTTGGATATGCTTTCCTGGATGAAATATTTGATAACCTGTACCGCAGCGAACAACGGGAAGCCACCTTGTTCAGTTACTTTTCGGGTATAACAATTTTCATTTCGTGCCTTGGCTTATTAGGGTTAGCCGCCTATACGGCGCAGGTGCGTACCCGCGAAATAGGCGTGCGAAAAGTGCTCGGCGCTTCGGTATCCGGTATTACTGCCATGTTATCGATCGATTTCCTGAAATTGGTTTTTATTGCTATAGTGATCGCTACGCCGCTGGCCTGGTATGCGATGAACAAATGGCTGCAGGACTTTGCTTACCGCATTAATATCCAGTGGTGGGTGTTTGCCGTAGCAGGCTTGCTGGCCGTATTGATAGCTTTTGCAACTATCAGCTACCAGGCTATAAAAGCCGCGTTGATGAACCCGGTGAAGAGCCTTAGGAGTGATTAGAGACTGGAGATTAGGGAATGTGAAAGTCGGACTACCAATCGCCGAATTTTATGGTAGTATCTAATGAACTGAATCAGAAAATATTGCAACCGAACTAAACGATGATAAAAAACTATTTAAAAATTGCGTGGCGTAACCTGGTTGGGAACAAGGTTTACAGCCTGCTTAACATTTTGGGCCTGGCAGCCGGGATGGCTGTGGCTTTGTTAATTGGTTTATGGGTAAATTACCAGTACAGCTACGATAAATTTTTGCCGGGTAACGGGCGACTGTACCAGGTAATGCGCAATTTTAACAGCAATGGCGATACGCTGACATTTAGTTCAACATCGTTAAGGTTGGCCGAAGCGCTTCGTAGTAACATCCCTGAATTTGCCCATGTTGCCGAAACCGATGGCGAAGGCTCACACGGCCTTATGGTGGGCACTAAAAAGATTTACCTCAACGGGATACAGGCTGGCGGCGATTTCTTGAAAATGTTTCAATACCCTTTAATTAACGGGAACGCAAATGCAGCTTTAAAAGAGCCTTTTTCCATCGTGCTTACAGAATCAACAGCAAAAGCGTTGTTCGGCAGTACTGACATAATTAATAAAACAGTAAGGGTTGATAACCATGATAATTTAAAGGTAACGGGGGTTATAAAAGATTTGCCTGCTAATTCGAGCTTTCAATTTAAATATGTTATCCCTTTCGGCTATTTTGAAGCTATCAACAATTACGTAAAGCAGCAACGCACCGGAAGCTTTGGTAATAATGGTTATTCGCTTTACGCGGAATTAAAGCCGGAGGCCTCCTATGCGGCGGTATCCGCCAAAATAAAAAACATTGAGAAGGGCGAAACAAATAACCTAAACGCCATGAACTCGAATGTAATTTTACACCCGCTACTCAAATGGCACCTTTACAGCGATTTTAAAAATGGGCAAGCTACCGAAGGGTTCATTGACTACGTACGCATATTCACCCTTATCGGTGTGCTTGTACTGCTTATTGCCTGTATCAACTTTATTAACCTTAGCACCGCCCGTTCCGAAAAACGTGCACGTGAAGTAGGCGTACGCAAAGCCATCGGTTCACAACGCAAGGATTTGATCTTCCAGTTTTTGATTGAATCAACGGTAGTGACGTTTATTTCTTTTCTGTTCTCCGTAATACTGGTGCAGTTGGCGTTGCCTTCATTTAATGCGCTAACCGGAACATTAATTTCCATTCCTTTTGCAAACCCGGTATTCTGGGTAGTTATGGTGGCTTGTGTATTATTTACAGCGTTATTGGCGGGTAGCAGGCCGGCGTTTTACCTATCATCATTTAACCCGGTGAGGGTATTAAAAGGTGCCATAAAAGTTGGCCGATCGGCGTCGTTGTCGCGCAAAGTACTGGTGGTAACGCAGTTTAGCTGCTCCATAGCGCTTATCATCAGTACCGTTATTATTTACAGGCAAATTCAATATGCTAAAAACCGGCCAACAGGTTACGAGGTAAACCGGTTAATGGGCACTGACATGAATAACGACCTGGGCCGCAGCTACACTGCGTTAAAAAACGACCTGCTGCAAAGCGGTGCGGTAGTATCAGTTTCAACCTCATCAAGCCCGGCCACCGGCGTTTATGCGCACACGGATGTTGATAAGTTCCCAGGCAAACGCCCCGGCGAAACGGTTGAAATGGGCAGCATACAGGTATCAGGCGATTATTTTAAAACTTTGGGTATGAAGATAATTGCCGGCAGGGATTTTTCAACCGGCTCAAAAGCCGATACGGCCAATGTAGTATTTAATGAAGCAGCGATAAAAAGATTGCGCCTTACTGATCCTGTAAATCAAATTATTACCTGGAATAAACAACAATACCGTATAATTGGTGTGGCAAAAGATGCGCTGATGAACTCGCCATACAACGCTGCTGACCCAACCATGTTTAACTTTAGCAATGAAAGCGCCAATAGTAATTTATTATACAAACTATCGCCAAATATAAATACACACCAGGCGGTTGAAAAGCTTACAGCCATCTTTAATAAATATAACCCGGCTTACCCCTACGACTACCGCTTTATTGATGCGGATTACAACCGCAAGTTTAGCGAAGAAGTGCTTGTAGGCAAGCTGGCGGGTATTTTTGCAGGCCTGGCCATATTTATATCGTGCCTTGGCTTGTTTGGCCTGGCAGCTTTTGTGGCTGAGCAACGTACCAAAGAAATTGGCGTGCGCAAAGTACTCGGCGCAAGCATAAGCCAGGTATGGGTACTGCTATCAAAAGATTTTATTTTATTAGTGATGATAAGTTGCGTAATAGCATCACCTTTGGCATTTTATTTTTTACAAAAATGGCTGCTAAAATATGATTACCACATAACCGTAGGGATTGGTGTATTTTTGATATCAGGTTTAGCGGCCATGGTTATTACAATAATTACGGTAAGCTTTCAATCGATAAAAGCAGCATTGGCAAACCCGGTAAAGAGCCTTCGCTCAGAGTGAGCTACGGTAGCAGTTTGCAGTATAAGGAGCAAAAATTAAATCGGTGAAATCAAACTATAATCGGTGAAATCCAAAAAATGAAAAAGAACTATTTAAAGATCGCATGGCGGAACCTGGTCAGGAACAAGGTTAGTAGTATCATTAACATGGGCGGCCTGGCTATTGGGTTATCCTGTGTGGTATTTATCAGCTTATATATTGGTGACGAATTAAGTTACGACCGCTTTTTTAAAAATTCGGACAGGATATTCAGGGTGAATACACATGAACTAATGTCGAACAGCGAGTTTACCGCCGGCCACACACCGCCCCCGGTTGGGGCTGCGCTGGTTGCTAATATTCCCGAAGTAGAAAGCTATACACGCATATACCAGCCTGGCGACCAAATCATTCATTTTATACGCAATGGCCAAAAAGGCTCGTTGACCGAAAAAAGCCTGCTTTCTGTTGATTCCAATTTTTTGCAGGTTTTTAGCTATCCTTTAATAGCCGGCGACCGTGCCACCTGTTTAAACGGGACGAACTCAGTAGTTTTGACAGAAAGGGCTGCCCGAAAATACTTTGGCAACACATCCCCGATAGGTAAAAATCTGGTTTTTGATATGTATGGTACGCCATTTACCGTAACAGCTGTATTAAAAGACCTGCCATCACAATCATCCCTGCAATTTGATGTTTTGCAATCAAATTTAGGGATGCCGCCGGTGAAGCATTTTAACTGGAGCTGGATTTGGCTGCAAATGGGTACGTATGTTAAACTCCGGGATAATATCCCGACTGATGATGCTTCTATAAAAAAAATAGAGGCTAAGTTCCCCGCCATGATCAGGGTGCAGGCTGCCACTGCTTTTAAACGGATCGGCCAGCCATTCGATGCTTTTATTAAAAAAGGCGGCAAATATGACCTTGAGCTACAGCGGTTGGCGGATGTCCACCTGTACTCGGCCAATATCGGGAGCCGTTTTATTGTTCAAAGCGATATTAAATATGTTTATATTTTTTCGGCCATCGGCTTGTTTATTATACTGTTAGCTTGCGTAAATTTTATGAACCTGGCTACCGCGCAATCGGCAAAAAGGGCAAAAGAAGTAGGTATCCGTAAGGTATTAGGCTCTGCCCGTAAAGAGCTGATCATGCAGTTTATGGCCGAAGCCCTTGTATATACCTTGCTTGCTGCGTTTATTGCTGTTATAATTGTTTCCATATGCTTACCTGCCTTTAACCAGTTAGCTGCAAAATCATTAAGCCTGGCTTCTTTTTTTAGTTTTTATTCAATGGCCGGCTTGCTTTCGCTGATAATTGTAACGTCGCTGCTTGCGGGTAGCTACCCTGCTTTTTTCCTCACCTCGTTTAAACCCGCTGCAGTTTTAAAGGGCAGCGGCAATCTTAAAGATTCACGCAGCGGCTTTTTTACCCGGAACGCGCTGGTGGTTTTCCAGTTCACCATTTCCACGGTCCTCATCATTTGCACTATGATAGTTTACAAACAATTGCTTTATAACCAATCCAAAGATCTTGGGTTTAATAAAGAAAATATTTTAGTGGTAGCCGACGCCGACAGGTTGGGTAAAAACGAAGAAAGTTTCAGGCAGGAGCTGCTTCAGTTGCCCGAAGTGGCCAATGCCAGCATATCTACGAGTATGCCTGCCAAGAACTTATTCAATGATTCATACGTACCTGAATCGACTGGTGAAAATGTAAATACTGCAAATAAGGATATCAGCCTTTCGTCGTTTATTGTAGATGAAGCATTTGTGCCCACTTTAAAATTAAAAATGGCCGCAGGAAGAAATTTCTCAAAAGATTTTAAAGATTCGGCATCCGTTATACTCAATGAAAACGCGGTAACGCAATTGGGGTTTAAAGATCCTATCGGTAAAACCATTATTTACCCGGGCGGCAACGATACAAAGTTTAAAGTAATAGGTGTGGTAAAGGACTTTAATATAGAATCCTTGCATAGCCCAATGTCGCCGTTTGCATTATTTTATACCACCTCTAAAACCTACGATATCGGAACATCATACATTGCTGTCAAGATAAAGCCAGGCGATTATAGCAAGGCCATCAGCAGTATTCAAAACAAATGGAAGGGTTTTATGCCCGACAATCCGTTTGAATATAGTTTTCTTGACCAGGAGTTTGACGCGCAATATAGTACCGACCAAACAGTGGGCAAGGTGTTCAGCGTGTTTACTTTTCTTTCGCTCACCGTGGCCTGTTTAGGCTTGCTTGGCCTTGCCATGTACACGGCCGAACGGCGCACAAAAGAAATAGGCATCCGCAAGGTATTGGGCGCTTCTGTTCAAAGCGTAGTTTCAATGCTGTCGAAAGATTTTTTGAAGCTGGTAATTCTTGCCTCATTTATTGCATTTCCGTTAGCGTGGTACGCAATGAACCAGTGGCTGCAAAGTTTTGCTTACCCAACAACCGTTAACTGGTGGGTATTTGCATTGGCAGGCGCGGCCATGGCAATTATTGCCTTATTAACCGTAAGTTTCCAGGCTATAAAAGCGGCGTTGACAAACCCGGTGGAAAGTTTGAGGAGCGAATGAGCCCCCACCTAAATCCTCCCCCGGTAGGGGAGGACTTTAAGAAGCATGTTTGAAAATAATAGAGATAAGATAATATTAACATGAAGGAAAATCAAAAAGTCTCCCCTACCGGGGGAGATTTAGAGGGGGCTAATAATTCAACAACTCAATAATTAAATCATGATAAGGAACTATTTAAAAATCGCCATCAGGCAATTGCAAAAGCAGAAAATGTATTCGGCCATCAAGATTGGTGGTTTTGCGTTGAGTATTGCTGCCTGTTTGTTAATAGGCTTGTATATTAAGGATGAGTTGAGTTACGACAAATCGTACCCGGATGCCGACCGTATTTACCGGCTTGTTGAATATTATACGCACGATGGTAAAGTTGAAAAAGGAGATGATTACCCTGCCCCTATTTCAAATGCTTTAAAGGCGGATTTCCCGCAGATCGAGATGTCAGCACGGTTGATGCCTAACTCTCTTTTTCCGGGTGCAGGCAGTAATGAGTTGCGGCGGGCCGACCAGGTTGAAAATACCCACGAGGAAGGTTTTACCTACGCCGATGAAGATTTACTGAACATTTTGAAACTACCTATGGTGTATGGAAACCGGGCGCAGGCGCTGGTCGAGCCTAATACCATGGTAATATCAAAGCGTAAGGCCGATAAGTACTTCCCTGGCCAAAACCCGGTGGGCAAAATAATGTTCCTGAATAACGACCAGACCAAACCCTATAAAATTGGCGGTGTAATGGAAAACTTTCCAAAAACATCGCACTTTGTTGATTTCGATTTTTTATTGACCCTTAACGGTGTCGAGTTTTATAAGGGCGAACAAACTAACTGGAACGCCAGTAATTACCCCGATTATATCCTGGTGAAGCCAGGCACTAATATCGATCAGCTTAATAAAAGGATAACTGCCGACATCAACAAAAATTACTTTTTGCCTGCCCTGCAGAGCATCAGCTTCAAAGATGCTGCAAAACTGCTGCAACAATTGTCGTATAAACTACAGCCCATCAGCGATGTCCATTTATACGCCTATGATGTACAGGATGAGTTTAAGCATGGCGATATACGTTTTATATGGCTGTTTGGGGCAGTGGCCTTGTTTATATTAACCATTGCCTGTATCAATTTTATTAACCTTTCAACCGCCAAATCTGCCAATCGTGCCAAAGAAGTAGGGTTACGTAAAGTTGTTGGTTCTACACGATATGGCCTCATTAATCAGTTCCTGTCTGAGTCATTACTATATAGTGTTATTTCATTTATTGTGGGGATACTGATCGCCTGGGCTTTGCTGCCGTATTTTAATGTACTGGCTTCAAAAACATTAATAATGCCATGGCAGGGGTTTTGGTTTGTGCCTATAATACTGGCCTCAGCATTAATAGTGGGTCTTTTGGCCGGGATATACCCAGCATTTTATCTTTCATCGTTTAGGCCGGCAAGTGTACTTAAAGGTTCCGTAGCGGCAGGCAGCAAAAACTCTATGCTGCGCAACGGGCTCGTGGTGTTCCAGTTTACGGCATCTATTATTCTCATCATCTGTACTATTGTCATCTATAACCAGATGCACTACATCCTTAGCCAAAACCTTGGTTATGATAAAGACCAGGTGGTTATGTTGCAGGGTACAAATACATTGGGCGATAATGGGGTTAAAAGCCTGAAACAGCAGATGCTAAAATTATCATCGGTAAAAAGTGTTTCCATAGGCGATTATTTGCCGGTTGAAGGTACCAAACGCAATGGCAACCAGATGTACAACGAAGGAAAATCAAAAGTTGAAACAGGCGTAGATACCCAGTTTTGGGTAGTTGATGAAGATTACCTTAAAACTTTTGGAATGAAGCTGGTTGAAGGCGTGGATTTTAACCCGGAAGGTAACAATGGCGGCGTCATCATTAACCAAACGATGGTTAAAAAACTTAACCTCAAAAACCCTGTTGGCAAAATAATTACCCACGGAGATGATAAATTAACGGTTATAGGTGTTGTGAAGGATTTCAATTTTGAATCATTGCGGCAGCCTATCGGGGCATTGTGCATGATCAAAGGCATCAGTCCATCTATTGTATCGGTAAAAGTTAGCGGCGGCGATATGCAAAGCACCATCGCGCAAATATCATCTATATGGAAAGGCCTGTCGCCGTCGCAGCCTATACGTTATACTTTTTTCGATGAAAAGTTTGCCAACATGTATGCCGATGTTCACCGTATGGGTAGCATATTTACTAGCTTTGCAGTATTGGCCATCATTATTGCCTGCCTGGGCTTATTTGCGTTAGCGGCCTTTATGGCCGAACAACGCAGCAAGGAAATAGGTATCCGCAAGGTACTGGGTGCAAGCGTACAAAGTATCACCCGGCTTTTATCGCTTGATTTCATAAAACTGGTAGCTATTGCAATGGTGATAGCTTCGCCAATTGCCTGGTGGGCAATGAACAAATGGCTGGAAGATTTTATCTACAAAATAGCCATAAGCTGGTGGATATTTGCTTTGGCGGGGATATTATCTATCGTGATCGCCTTGTTAACGGTAAGTTTTCAATCGATAAAAGCGGCAATTGCAAACCCGATAAAGGCTTTGAGAGGCGAGTAGGCCAGTTTGCAGTTTAAAATGGGCAGTTTGCAGCGACGGTAATTGTTTGATGCGGGAATTTTCGAATGTGCGTTCATAGCCGTTCTGAAAATTCCCGCTCAATTATCTTACCACAAAAACAACGGCATCAGCCATATTGGCGAAACATAATATGGATCATAATAAGGCTCGTAATACTCAACCGTTTCTTCTTCTACTATGGTATCCCCGCCATTATTATTGCCGGAGTTTTGGGCTTGTTCTTTTTCCTGCTCCAGTAATTTTATCATTAGCTCAGATCCCTGGCCTATCATGTCAACCATGGCATCTTCGCCGACTTCTTCGGGCTTAATAGCTGTTTTGCATATCTCCTCAATTTCGTTCCACTCATTGTCAGATACCAGGTCCATTTGCCAGCCTGCGGAGGTTGTATCAAACCTATTCTCGTTGATGAACGACATGAATACTATTTCCGCCGGATCAATCTTTTTGAACATAGCGACAGCTATACGCAAATCATCAAAACGTTCATCGTTGGTAAAGTCGGCCCAGGCATCATCACTGGTAAAATCAAAATACCGTGCGAAGGCGAACTCGCCTTTTTCAAGGTCAACGTATGAGAAAATGTCATACACCTTAAGGTATTCGGTATAACGTTTCATAAAGGTATCAAACACATCCTGCCCTTTGCCGGTAACCTGGTAAAACATGCCCGAAGTTTGCACATAGCCTTTTGACATTAGCTCGATGAACAAAGGCTCAAGCACGCTGTCGTCGCCGTTGGCCACCGTTTGAAATTTATGAT
>JABDCF010000021.1 GCA_013288235.1 Bacteroidota bacterium
TATTGATCTTTCCCTGGAATTCTTCGCGTTTTACCGAGTAAAGATCGACGGCCTGGTAATTAACAGCATTGTCGCGTATTGCTGTGCGTGTAACCGGGCGAACGATGTTGTCCTGGTATTTGTCGCCAATATTTTGCAGTATAAAAGGGGCTTTCGCCGGGTTTACCTTGTATAATACAGAAAGATCGATGGTTACTTCCAGCCCATCAGACGAAAGTACACGTATGGCATCATCACCAGCCACTGCGCCTTCGCTATCTTTTCCGCTCATAGTATAATTTTGCGTTTTTACATCGAAGGTGGTTATCTCAACCAGCGGGTTTATAAAATGCAAGCCGCTTTCAAGCACATTATCCTGCACTTTACCAAATAGCACCTGCACACCTATGGTGCCTGCTTCAATTTGTTTAACAGACGATAGCGCAATACCTAAAAATACAACTACAAGTCCTACGGTTTTTACAATACCGGCAAAATGGCTCCCTGGTTCGGGCGAGCGTTTGAGCACTATGCCCACAACGAGCATAATGATCCCTAAAACTGCGATAAGCATAATGTTGGAGGATTAAGGTTTTTGGGTTGCTTTTATTTCTTTAAGCAGCCTTATCTTAAGCACGATAAATATAGCTATTATTATTACCGCGCCAATTATATATCCGTATTGTGGTGTTTTTTGATCTACGCCGTATCTGTAGCCAATAATAATGCTGGCAAAAATAACGATAGAATACAGCACATTGATTAACATTTTTTTCCCCATGGCTTAATATACATTAAGTGTAGGATCAACCTCATCGGCCCAGGCCAAAATACCGCCCCTTAAGTTGTAAAGGTTGGTAAAGCCATGCTGTTCAAGCTGCATAATAGCTGCGGCGCTGCGTTTCCCGCTACGGCACATTACCACAACCGGTTTGCTTTTGTCGATTTTTTCGGTCTCGATCAAAATGCCGCCCAAGGGTATCAATGTCCCGCCAAGGTTCGACATTTCGTATTCAAAGTCTTCCCTCACGTCGATCAATTGAAAATCTTCGCCGCTATCTTTCTTTTCTTTCAGTTCTTGTACGCTTATTTCTTTCATGCACAAATATAAAACATTTTCAAAAGTAATAACCTGCGGCAAATATTTAGGTATTCCTTTTGTAACAATCAATAGCTAAGTGCGTTTATTATATGTTTATAACATTGAAGATAGGTATTGATGAAGAAAATAACCCGCTTTTTTTGGTTCTGTTCGGGAGCACATGTAGGCACATTAAAAAAATACCCCATTGAGCATAATAAGTATGTAGGTATTGGGGCTACCATATTTTTCACAGCATTATTTGCCTCGCTATCAGGTGGATATGCAATGTATTTTGTTTTTGCCGGGAACCCTATTGCAGTAGTTTTCGCAGTTTTATTTGGTTTGATATGGGGCACGGCCATTTTTAATATGGACCGCTATATTGTATCGAGCATCGATAAGCAAGGCACCACCAACCAGCAGATATTGCAGGCATCGCCCCGTATTTTATTGGCAATAATGATAGGGGTGGTGATATCGCGGCCGCTGGAGTTAAAGATATTTGACAAGGAGATACGCCAAAAACTAAAAACAGCCTATTTGAAAGGCCAACACCGCAAGATAGATACACTCGAAAAAACCTATTCGGAAAAATATGCGATGGAGCTGCATAAAGACAACGAACTGAAGCGGGAAAAAGATTCGCTGGAAACTGCCATAAATAACTCCCGCTCGGAATTAAACCAGGAAGTTTTTGGTGATAAAACTGACCAGACATCGGGCATTGTGGGCTACGGAACTTATGCCAAACAAAAACAAGATGTATTGCAAGAAAAGGAAGACCGCCTGAAAACGGTGATGGACAACCAGGACAAAATGGACCAATACCTTGCGGCCCGTAAGGATTATGAAGGTGTAAACCAGATCCGCCTGTTTAGTGAGCACCAACTGGACAGCCTTTCAAACGTAGCCGGTTTTTCGGATCGCAACTGGGCGCTGGGCCAGCTAACCTATAACGAAAACGGGACCCGCGATTTGGATACTTATCTTGCCGAATCGTTTATCAGTTTCCTGTTTATTTTGTTTGAATGTTTGCCGGTATTTGTAAAGCTGATGTCGCCTGTTGGGCCTTATGACATAGCTATTTCAAAAATATCCGAAGCTGATATTTACTATGCCGAAAGGGACAAAGAACGAAATATTAAAGTAACCGATAGTGTTTACGACCACCACGTGGACAAGGAGATAGAAAAACATAAAAAGATAATATCGGCACAATCAGACTATGACATGGAACGGCATAGTTATGATTGATGGTGGTGAGTGGTTGATTGGGTTGGGAAGGGTTGATTGAGTTGGGAACGGTTGATTAAGTTGATTGGGTTGGATTTGGTTGATTGGGTTAAAATACAACTCCTCATTAATCAACCTAATCCAACTTAATAAACCAATTAAAACAACTATTCACTTAACCAACTTAATCCAACCTAATCAACCAATTCGTAATAACATTGATATATTAGTTTTCCCGATTTAATAGTAATTTGACCGCTGTTAAATTTTTATATCGATGAAGAAAATATTTCTACTCTCATTTGTTTCTTTTTGCAGCGTTTTTTGCTTTGCCCAATCGGCACAAAAACCCATTTTTTATTCCGTTTCATTCCCGAACGTTGTACACCACGAGGCTGAAATTACGATGACGATACCGCAGGCCCCTTATAAGGAATTTCGTGTGATCATGAGCCGTTCGTCCGCCGGACGATATGCAACGCACGAGTTTGGCAAAAATGTTTATAACGTTATTGCCACAGATGTAAGCGGGGTGCCCGTTCCTTTAAAACAAATTGAAGGCGATGTTTACCTGGTTGGCAATGACCACCCGGAAACTGTAGTAATACATTATACCTTGTTTGGTAACTGGACCGATGGCACTTATGCCAGCATTGACCCCAGTCACGCCCACCTTAATATGCCTGCTGCATTTATGTGGGTACCGGGCGAGGAAAGCAGGCCTGTAAAATTTGAATTTAATGACCTTGATAAATACGGTTGGAAAGTAGCCACCCAGCTAAAACACGAAGGCGACAATATTTACAGCGCACCCAACCTGCAATATATGATGGATAGCCCTACCGAGCTTTCGGCGTTTAAAGAAACAAGCTGGAATGTTGTTAATACGGATGGCAAAACCGAGAAAATTAATTTAACGGTACACTCGGATGATGCGCAGCCGGTGATAGATAATTTTGGTAAGATGGTGCAGAAAATGGTGCTGGAAGAAAAAGCGGTCTTCGGCGAATTGCCATCTTATGATTTTGGCGAATATACTTTTCTGGATGATGTTTACCCGACCACTTCGGGCGATGGCATGGAGCACCGTAACTCCACCTGTATAGTACAGCCCATTGCCAAAGTTGAAGGCAATGAAGTGAGGCTGCTGGGCACCTTTGCGCACGAGTATTTTCATAGCTGGAATGTAAAACGCATCCGCCCGAAATCATTGGAGCCTTTTAACTTTCAACATGCCAACATGAGCGGCGAGCTTTGGTTTGCCGAAGGCTTTACACAATATTACGGCGAACTACTGCTGGTAAGGTCGGGTTTCCACACGCCCGAAGAATATACCCGTACATTGGGCGGGCTGGTAAATTCGGTATTAAATACGCCAGGGGCGGCAAAATATACGCCGGTGCGCTCAAGTGATTATTCGGTATTTGCAGATGCAGGGGTATCTATCGATCCTACTAACGAAAATAATATTTTTACCAGCTACTATGTTTATGGCGGGGCAACAGCATTAGCGCTTGATCTGCGCCTGCGCAGCGAATTTAACCTTACGCTGGATGATTATATGCGCACAGTGTGGCTTGATCGCGGCAAGATAATGAAACCTTATACCATCCCCGACTTGCAGGCCGATCTTGCCAAAGTGACCAAAAACCCCAAATTTGCCGCCGACTTTTTTAACCGCTACATTTATGGGGTTGAGAAAAATAACTACGCAGACCTGCTTGCAAAAGCCGGTTTAATATTACGCAAAGCACAACCCGGTAAAGCATGGGCAGGTTCACTTACCGGCGGCGGCCGCAGGGGAAGATCGGGCCAGGCGCGCACAGAAGGCGAAGGCATACCTATTTTAACAAGTACCATAATAGGCAGCCCGGTGTACAAAGCAGGCCTTGATGCGGGCGATGTTATTTTAAAAGCCGATGGAAAACCGGTAAAAGATGAGCAGGAATTTGATGCAATAGTTGCAGTCAAAAACATAGGCGATAAAATTACAGTAAACTATAAAAACCGCACCGGCGAGCACGAGACAACCATAACCTTAGAAGAAAACCCGTACCTGGAAATAGTAACCTATGAAAAAGCCGGCAAGGAATTAACGAAAGACCAGCAGGATTTTAGAGGGAAATGGTTAGGGACGAGAGTGCAGTAGGGAGGTATTAATTTATAGAAACAATAAAATCATTGCCTTTTTAAATAGTCCATTAATTTAGAAATGAAGTCTCCTATTTGTTTGGACATAATTTCCCTTTTTGGCTTCATTGCATCATTATAGATTTTCGTTTGTTTGTCTGTTTCGTTAACCGCAATTCTATAATCTTCTTTAGAGCTCGAAAAACTTTCATGTTCATTTACGATGGCCAACTTTAAACCTCCGCCTGTCCAAGCGTGCCGCTTGGATAGGCGATAGAGGAAATCAAAAAAAAATCAACAAAAATTTGCGCAGTCAAATAACTGCATTATTTTTGCAGTCAAATAGCTGCATAAAATGGAAATCCGTAGAGATGTATTTCAAGCCATAGCCGACCCCACCCGCAGGGCCATACTCGGTTTGGTGGTTTTACAGGCAATGACACCTGGCGCAATTGCCGACAACTTTAATTCAACGAGACAGACGATCTCGAAACACATTCAAATTTTAACCGAATGTGCTTTGCTGAACCAAACCCAGGCCGGCAGGGAAATCTACTATCACTTCAACCCAAATAAAATGAAAGAAATAGCAGATTGGTTAGAGCCATACCGCAAATTGTGGGAAGGCAGGCTAAACGCAATGGATGACCTGCTGAATGAAATGCAAGCAAAAAAAACAAGATCAAAAAAATAGTTAAAATCCACATAAAATTAAATGAGATGACAAAGCAAATGTATCCTTGCTTATGGTTTGATGGGCAGGCCAGGGCAGCAGCAGATTTTTACTGCACAATTTTCCCGGATTCAAAAATAATCAGTGACTCGGGGATGATTGTAAATTTTGAACTCAACGGGCAATTTTTTATGGGCTTAAATGGAGGGCCTAACTTTAAATTTAACGAAGCCGTTTCTTTTGTTGTTCCTTGTAAAGACCAGGCCGAAATTGACCATTATTGGTACAAGCTCATCGCCGATGGCGGGCAGGAAAGTATGTGCGGATGGTGTAAAGACAAGTTCGGGCTATCGTGGCAGGTAGTACCCACGATATTGGGCCAGCTAATGTCCGATCCCGAAAAGGCGCCGCGTGTTGTGCAGGCATTTATGAAAATGCGGAAATTTGATATTGAGGCACTGCAAAATGCCTGAGGTGGCGAAAAGGAAGAACATAGATACGCGAACAAGGCGTCAAGACGCGAGAACCAAGAATTAAGATAAAAAAGGAAGTATCGGGCAATTTACAACAGAACAAAGAGCCAAACCGTGCAGTTTCGCCCCCTTTTGATGGATTTTACGCGGGTACCCCTGTCTTTCTTGACTCTTGGTTCTTGACTCTTGATTCGCATTAGATATCAAACATTATGGCCAAACAGATAGCAGTTACAAAAATATTTAATGCCCCGGTTGAAATGGTTTGGCAAGTTTGGGTTGACCCGGAACTTGTTAAACGCTGGTGGGGGCCAAAACATTTTACATCGCCTGTGGCAAAAATTGATTTCCGCGAAGGCGGCAAATCGCTGGTAAGCATGCAGGCCCCAACGGAAATGGGCGGCCAGGAGTGGTATTCCATTTGGGAGTATGTGGAGATCATCCCGCTAAAATCAATTGAGTTTATCCAAAGCCTGGCCGACCAGGACGGTAATAAAACCGATCCAACTAAAGTGGGC
Source organism: Bacteroidota bacterium (assembly GCA_013288235.1). GTDB lineage: Bacteria > Bacteroidota > Bacteroidia > Sphingobacteriales > Sphingobacteriaceae > Mucilaginibacter. Next base: position 6,091 of record JABDCF010000021.1, read on the forward strand.
ATGCCGCCGGACTTTCCGAAGGATATAAAAACTGTTGTTACTTTCAGGGAGTTGGCAAATGATAAAACAGAAATGACCGTTACCGAATATGCTGATTTCGGTTCGATAAGCAACTTTGCACAAATTGGTTTGGAACAAAGCCTGGACAAGACGGCTGCTATTTTTTAGCTTGCCCGGCAGGTCATATTCATTCGGAATTGATTTGAATTTTTCACTGACTGATAATTGGCAATATTAAAAAACTTTATTTTCATAAAAACCAAATGATTGATTATCAATAGTTAACGACGATGAAGAATGTTGTGTTGTTGTGAAATGAACGCTAACGCTGAGAAAATTGCTGGTGTTTTTATGGGTTTTTTCAGGAAACCGGGTATTTAAAAAAATCCATATTTGGAAATATATTACCTTTGAAAAAACCTATCGATAAAACCAAATACAGTTACCAGCTTAAATAACATGAAAAAATTAGCAGCAGTACTCGCTTTAATAACGACGTCATTTTACAGTTTTGCCCAGGATGTAAATAAACTCATCAGCCAGGCTGATGTTGAACACATTATAAAAACTTTATCCGCCGATGACATGCAGGGCCGCGCAACCTTTACGCCTGGCATTGAAAAAGCCGCCCGGTTTATTGAAAGCGAGTACAAACAAATTGGCTTGCAGCCATTGGTCGGCGATGAAGGCTACCGCCAGAATTTTACCATGACAAGGGTTACCGCTATTAAAACCTTCGTAAATATTAACGGTAAAACAATCCCTGCCGACAGCGTATTTGCCAGCACCAGCGCAACATCTTTAAACTGGACAAACAACAGCGATGTACAAATTGTAAAACTAAGTGCTGATAAAAATTTCCGTACAGAATACAGGGCCTATATGCAAAGCGGCAAAAAAATGCTGGTGCTGGTTGACCCGCAATTCACAGCAATATTTAAAACCTATGCTGAGCGCCTGAAAAAAGGGACTGTAACCAGCAAGGTTAATGATAACCAGGCCCTTGTTTTTGTACTTGGCAATCATGATGATATTAAATCGTTTGATGTGAGTTATACCGGCAAAAAAGAAGAATTGCCTTTATTTAATATAGCAGGCATCATCCCGGGCAAAACAAAGCCGAATGAATTTGTGGTTTTCTCAGGGCATTACGACCACCTGGGCATACTGCCGCCCGTGCAGGGTGATAGTATTGCCAATGGCGCCGACGATGATGCATCGGGCACAACGGCAGTAATTGAGCTGGCCAAATATTTTAAAAAGCTAAATAACAATGCCCGCACCCTTGTGTTTGTGGCCTTTACGGCTGAAGAGATCGGCGAATACGGCTCGCAGCATTTTGCCACAACGGTCGATCCTGATAAAGTGGTGGCTATGTTTAATATCGAGATGATCGGCAAGGCGTCAAAGTTTGGCGAAAACTCGGCATTTATAACCGGGTTCGAGCGGTCGGATTTTGGTACCATCCTGCAAAAGAACCTTGAAGGCACGGTCTTTAAATTTTACCCCGACCCTTACCCGCAGCAAGACCTGTTTTACCGCAGCGACAATGCTTCACTGGCACGTGTTGGCGTTCCGGCGCATACCATCTCGACCGACCAGATAGACATCGATAAATATTACCATACGGTAAAAGATGAATTCAGCACCCTGGATGTTGGGAACATTGTGGCAACCATCAGGGCTATTGCGCTAAGTTCACGGACGATAGTTTCAGGTCAGGACACTCCCAAACGGGTGGCAAAATTGGAAAGATAAACCGGGACATCGGAAAGGAAGCGCATTTAATTCCGGAAGTTGCTGCAAAGGGCATAGCAAGGACCTTACAATGATAGTGTGCTTTATTTAAAGATAGAAAATGCTTGTATTTTTTTTCTTTTTAAGAAACATTGCAGGTGTTTTTTCGTAAAAAAGGATGCTGCTATAGTAAGGTGATAAAAACTTGTATTAAGCCAACTAATTAATTTGAAACTCTCCTTTTTCTGTTTCTTTTTTTTGCTTTATTTTAATGGATTTGCGGCGCCTGGCGTTTCGTTAAACGATACTTCGACAGTAAACCGGTTAAATAAACTCGCTGAATCTAAAACTGGAGCTGACCCGGATAGCGCCTTTTACTATGCAGAAGAAGCTATAAAGCTATCGCGGAAAATAAACTACTTACGCGGTTTGGGAGAAGGCTTGTTACAGGCAGGGCTTATTAATTTTACTAAAGGCAAATCGGACGATGCCGTTAAAAACTTTGATGAAGCCATATTAATTTATAAGCACCTAAACTATCAGCGTGGTTTATCCGCAGTTTACACCCAATACGGGAGTATGTACAACAGGCTTGCAAATTACGATAAAGCGCTTGAATTCTTAAACTTAGCCATGGCGATAGACGAGCGCCTTAAGGACGAATATGCCCTGGCTGAATGTTACAAACATGTCGGGGTTGTTAATTTCAGCCGGGGAAAGCTTTCAGAAGCGCTTGATTTCTATTATAAAGGCTTGTTTATCGCGATAAAAGATCATTATGACCTGCCTGCTGCCGAAATTTACAATGATATCGGCGCTATACTGCAAAATATAGAAGCTTATAGTAATGCGATAGAATATTTCAAAAAGTCCTTACCAGTTTTTGCAAGCAAAAAAAATACGCATGCTCTTGGAACGGTGTACGAAAATATAGCTAATTGCATGCTCAACCAGGGTGATTATGATAATGCTATATTTTACCTGAACAAAGCATACCAGATCGCCAGGATACAGAACGACCCTGACTTATGGAGCGGCGTGTACAACGACCTGGGTGTATATTGGGCGAACAAAAACCAATTTAAGAAAGCCGTAAGCTATCTCGATAGTTCATTAAATATCAGCGTAAAAAACAAAATTACCTATGATCAGGCCAGTGCATTGGTCAGCTTTGCCAAAGTATACAACCTCCAGAAAAACTATAGCAAAGCCTACGGGTACGCTATACATGGACAAAAGCTTGCAAATAGCCTCGGAGATTTATATTTGCGGATAAGTGCGGTGCTTGAACTTAACAAGACATGTGCCGGATTGGGAAGGATTACAGAGGCCTATGCCGCACTAAGTGAATATTTTTACCTGAAGGACGGACTGCAAAATGGAGAAAACGTAAAAAAGTTAACCACTTACAATTATCAGCTTAATCATCTATTTCAAAAACGCATATCAGAACTGCAGGAAGATAAAAAAAATCTGTTATTTTCACAAAATGCACGTTATCATCGTGTTACAAACCGCTTTCTTTTCATCATTATAATTATCCTGATCGCTGTTATCGCAGTTTTCTACCTGAAACACAGGAAAGAGCAAAAGGTTAACAGGCTGTTAAAAACACAAAATGCGGTAGTGCTAAAACAAAAAACCGATCTTGATGAGCAGACAGAAAAATTAAATGGCCTTAACGCGCTAAAAGACAGATTAATAGCAATACTTGCACATGACCTGCGCGCACCCTTAAGTACGTTAAGAGGGTTATTTGACCTTTTACAGGATGATTCTATTTCGCACCAGGAACTTCTTGACATGATCCCATCAGTATTGATAAAGCTGGAATACACTTCAGATTTCCTTGATACGCTGCTATTTTGGATAAACAGCCAGATGGAAAATTTTGGAAAAGGGGTGAAAAGGTTTTCGGTAAAAGAGATTGCTGCAAAAGAAATTCGAAACTTACATGATCAGGCAACCCGTAAAGGGATCAGTTTAATTATGAATGTGCCGGATAAACTGGCGGCAATGGCTGATCCCGATTCCGTCCGTATAGTTATCCGCAACTTGGTTACCAATGCTATTAAGTTCTCGGATACAGAGGATACCATCGAAGTTTCTGCAGCGCAAGAAGACAAGGATGTTGTACTTAGTGTAAAGGATACCGGTGTGGGGATGACAGCTAAACAAACGAAAGACCTGTTTAAGGCCAGGGTGGAAAGTATAAGGGGAACTCATAATGAATCGGGAACGGGAATGGGCCTGTTATTTTGCAAGGATTTGATAGAAAAATGCAACGGGAAAATATGGGTAACAAGTAAACAGGATACAGGTACTGAATTTAGCTTTACAATTCCTGCCGTACCAACTAATTGATATTGATAAGGTGGGTTGCATTGCTGTTGTGCTTGGTTTTGATAGTCGGTTTAATGTCTGCTTACAATTCCTTCCTCATCACATAATCATTCATCCAATATTTGCCTATTGGGACATCCTCTTCATAAGCCACAAAAAAGCCCATCTTTTCATAAAAGTTTTTGGCTTTATTATGGCGGTTTACGTTAAGATCAAGGGTGTGTTTGCCGGCTTCGAGGGTTTTATTAATTACTTCGTTGATGAGTATTTTGCCATAGCCTTTTCCCTGTGTTTCGGGCAGGCAATAAAGTTTATGCAGCTTATAAATTTCAGGGTCTTCTTCACGCGGCGAATAACCCGCGAATGCAACAGGCCTATAATCTTCAATAAGCAAAAGATAAGTTTGTGTGCCATGTTTTAGCTGCGAGGTTATCTTTTCAACTGAATAAATTTCGGCCAGCATAAAATCCAGTTGTTCTTTTTCTAATATCGGGCTATAAGTATGCCGCCATGTTATTTCGGCTATTTCGCGGATGGTTTCAACATCACCAGGTGTTGCTTTTCTGATAGAATACATGGCCAAATATATGTATTTGAATAAAAATATGGGGAATCACGAAAACTTAGGAAAATCGCTTTAAAAATAACCAATAGATAAAAAACCATCAATGCTTCCAGGGCGACCACAAGGGATCGCCCCTACGCATCATCCGTATTTATCCGATGCTATAAATTATAGAAATTGGCCAGGCATCGAAAATAGCCCGTAGGGGCGATCCCTTGTGGTCGCCCTTTGACATCGGACAGTGGCGGGAGCTAAGAGGTTGAGGGGAATATGCATAAATTGATTATTATTGCTAAATTTATAAATGCAGAGCCTAACCTAAATGCAATGAAGAAAAACGATATTCTATTGCTATCCTTTGCAGCCCTGTTCGTGGCTGTTGGAATATACCTGGATTTCTATATAAAATTAATATCTATTTATTGGTTAGTTGGCAAATGGATTGGTCTATCCGCAATTATGTTTTTTGCATTTGTACCCCGGATCATTCGAAAAGAAAAGATTGAATTTTCTGTACGTTTTATGATGATTACGTACGTTACATTTTATGGATTGCAATGTTATCGTGATATCACGGATTACAAAGAAAACGTTTGCGCTGATAAATTTGGCCAGGAGTTTAATGGAAGGAGGAGGGAACTTCATATACCTGCAATTCCGAAAGATTGGCATTTTGAATACCGCTATGATCGGCTGGTGGATTGGAAAGGAAAAAGTATTACGGGGCACGAAAGAAAATCCATTGGCATTGATTCTAACTGCAACCTGTAATTTGAAGAAGATGTTTACCAGTGCATGATAAATATAGAGACCTAACAATTTCCACTCATTGGACATACGGAAAGGATTCTATATTTTTTACTTATAACGATGGCGACAGCATCCGCAACATAACGCGGCAAATATCCGATAGCATACTTGATGCCGAAAGAATAAAGAAGGATTATTGAAAAAACAATGTAACCCGGCCTAACCTAAATACAATGAAAAAAATTGACATATTTTTTACGTGCTTCACCGTTCTGTTTGCAATCACAGGTCTCTACTTAGATATATCGATCAAGTCGCAGTCAATTTACTGGATGATTGCTAAATTAATAGGGATTTCCATTATAGTTTTAGGGCCATTGGTTACAACAATTATCCTGAAAGAACACACGAGAAGTTACCTATTTTTTTGTATATGCGGCGGAATGATTTTATTGGGCTTCACTGGTTATAACGAGGTTTTCAAATACGAAATTGCAGTTTGTCACGATAAATTTGGCCGGGAGTTTAACGAAAGGCGAAGACAACTTGGCATACCTGAAATACCGGCAAACTGGCAAATAGATTCAAAAAGAGACGATTTAACCTCCTGGCATGGAAAAGACAGTATTGGCGGTCATGAAAGTAAGACTATTATCTTTGATAAGTGCAGAATAGACCGTGAAGATGACGAATATTACCTTACGCCCCGCGATGGTGATTCCAGGCATATGGAGGTCATCTACCAATATGCAGAAGGGAATGTCGGGGATTCAACATTTTTCAACTATGAAGTGGACAACAACATCAGCAGGATTTCACGAAGTATGGCTGACAGCATATTTGCCGCTGAACAAATAAGAAGGGATTAAAATTGTATTGTAACTAACCCTAGTTACGAGTCATGAACTTTTTCCCCTATCTTAGCCTCATTAACCACACAATTGCAAAATGAAAACTTTTACCTGTTTATCTGCAGCTGTTTTAATTTGCAGCTTCGCCTGTGCACAACAAATGAATACACAAAAGCTTACGTACCCCGCAACCAAAAAGGTTGATACCGTTAATAATTATTTCGGCACTATAGTGCCCGATCCTTACCGCTGGCTGGAAGACGACCGCGCTGCCGATACCAAAGCCTGGGTACAGGCCGAAAACAAAGTTACGCAAGCCTATCTTTCGCAAATACCTTATCGCGATGCCATGCACAAACGCCTGGAGCAGCTTTGGAACTACGAAAAATACAGCGCACCGTTTAAAGAAGGCAAATACACTTATTTTTATAAAAACGATGGCTTGCAAAGCCAGTCGGTTTTATGGCGGCAGGTGGGCGATGGAGCCCCCGAAGTATTTTTAGACCCCAATAAGTTTTCGGCTGACGGTACTACCTCCTTACAGGGTATTGATTTTACAAAAGACGGCAGCATGGCTGCTTACCAGTTATCAGAAGGCGGCAGCGACTGGCGCAAGGTTATCGTAATAAAAACCGAGGATAAAGCTATGGTTGGCGATACCTTAACCGATATTAAATTCAGCGGCATAGCCTGGAAGGGCAACGAAGGTTTTTATTACAGCAGCTACGATAAGCCTAAAACAGGTTCGCAGTTATCGGGGATGACACAATTCCATAAGCTGTTTTACCATACTCTGGGCACACCACAAAGCACTGACAAATTACTATTTGGTGGCGAAGAAACTAAACGCAGGTATATCGGGGCTTATTTAACGGAAGACCAGCGTTTCCTGGTGATCACCGCTGCCAATGAAACCACAGGCAACGAACTTTATATACAGGATTTGAGCCTCCCTAACAGCCAGATAATTAAAGTAGTTGATAATTTTGATAATGAGCATACCGTGCTTGACAACGTGGGTAGCAAGCTTTACATTTTAACCAACCTGTATTCGCCAAACTTTAAAATTGTTACGGTTGATGCCTCAAACCCAAAGCCAATTAACTGGAAGGACTTTATACCCACAACTACCAACGTGTTGACAGCTTCGACAGGCGGCGGCAAAATTTTTGCCGAATACCTGAAAGACGCCACCTCGTTTGTTCAGCAATATGATATGGACGGTAAACTTGAACGTACCATCGAACTACCTTCAGTTGGCACAGCCGCGGGCTTCGGCACAAAAAAGGAAGAAAAGGAAACTTATTACACCTTTACCAATTACGTTTATCCGCCAACTATTTTTAAACTGGATATTGCCACCGGCGCGTCCACGGTTTATAAAAAATCGAACGTGCAGTTTGACCCAACTTTATACGAGAGTAAACAGGTGTTTTATGCCTCGAAAGACGGCACCAAAATACCAATGATTATCACTTATAAAAAAGGCACGGTGATGAATGGCAAAAATCCGACTTTGCTTTACGCTTACGGCGGTTTCGGTATCAGCCTTACCCCGGCATTTAGTACCAGCAATATTATTTTGATGGAGCATGGCGGCATTTATGTAGTGCCCAACCTGCGTGGCGGCGGCGAGTACGGCGAAAAATGGCATAAAGCAGGCATTAAAATGAAAAAGCAAAACGTGTTTGATGATTTTATTGCCGCAGCCGAATACCTCATCAAACATAAATATACCTCGAAAGATTATCTCGCTATTTCGGGCGGTTCAAATGGCGGTCTTCTGATCGGCGCAGTAATGACGCAGCGGCCCGATTTGTGGAAAGTGGCTTTTCCTGCTGTTGGGGTAATGGATATGCTGCGTTATAACCAGTTTACCGCAGGCGCGGGATGGAGCTATGATTATGGCACCGCAGAAGACTCGAAGGAGATGTTTGACTATTTGTATAACTACTCGCCTTACCATGCCTTAAAGCCCAATAATTACCCGGCAACAATGGTAACCACTGCCGATCATGACGATAGGGTAGTGCCTGCGCACTCCTTCAAATTTGCAGCACGTTTGCAGGAATATCAGCAGGGTCCTGCTCCTGTAATTATCCGCATTGAAACCAAAGCAGGCCACGGAGCTGGCCAAAGTACCGAGCAAGTGATAAGCGGTCAGGTTGATAAATGGGCGTTTATGTTTTGGAATATGGGAATTAATTTTTGATTTCGGATGTTCGATTTCGGATTTATCGAGTGCGGAAGTCGGAATGTCGATTGCGGAATAAAAAACGGTTACGGTTAAAGAAATGATGATCAAAATAAAAAGTTGCTTTTATCTGTTAACAATAGCCATCTTCCTGCTTTTTGGCGAAACTTGCCTCTACGCCCAACCCCACAAACAAAACCTCAATATCGTATTCATCGGCAACAGCATAACCCATGGCTCGGGATTAGCTAATCCAGCAACTGATGCGCCGCCGGTTATTGCTTGTAACTATTTGCGGCAGCAAAGCAATATCGGCACAGTTGAATTCTCTAACCAGGGCCATAGCGGCTTTACTACACTTGATTTTTTGCCATCAACCGGCAACGCATTTCAAAAGGTTGAAGCGGCTGCCCACGCGTTTACAGATAAGCGGGCGTTGCTAATATTTTCGGTTAAGCTTGGCACAAATGATAGCGCTATCCAAGGCCCAAATGGATCGCCCGTTTCGCCGGAGGCTTATAAACAAAATCTAAAAACCATCGCCGATAGCCTGCTGAAAGAATTTCCAAACTGTATTATCATTTTCCAACACCCTGTATGGTATAGTCCCAATACCTATAACGGCGCCAAATATTTGGCTGAAGGTTTATCAAGACTGCAAAGCTATATCCCGCAAATTGATCAGCTGGTTGCAGACTACGCAGTTTCCAATCCGAAACGGGTATTTATTGGTGATAAAAAAGCCTTTAGCTATTTTAAGAAACATTACTTAACTGATCTTCAGCCCGAACAAGGCCACCAGGGCATATTTTATTTACACCCAAATGTACAAGGCGCGATAGTATTGGGCACCTTTTGGGGCGAAGCGATCAGTAAGGTGGTGAGGGAAAAATCCAGGTAACATTGGGAAAAACTTTACGAAACTTTTAAAAGTTTCGTAAAGTCGAAATCTATTAATGCTTGTCGCCGCTCCAGTGGTTACGATAGTGGTAATCATGGCTGTCGCGGATCATCCGCTGATCGGTGTGGCCTTTGTAACCTGCATACCTCGCCCTTATATCAGCATGGTGTTCCCATGGATTACGCTGGTTAATTACGGCTTTGTAACTGTGGTACCTGTCGTAGTTAGCGTACCTTGGTGGTAAAGCTCCGCCGTGCACCCATACATTATTCTCATTATAAACGTATTGATGGGCATTTACATCATAGTATGCATCAATATCGGGCATATAATAGTACCGGGCGTGGTGATACCCAACAGGGCCCCATTCCGGTTGACTGCCTATGTTTACGCCTATACCGAAACCTACCTGCGCATCAGCCATTTTGAATGATAAACAGCCAAATAGGATGACTGCTATAAAAAATAATTTTTTCATAAATAAGATTGTTTGACAGATAGACAATCAGTACCGTTAATAGTTTACTTTATTTTTTCGGGGTACGATTTAAAGATTTACTACTTCTAATTTTTTGGTAAATCACGTACATTCTGTAGAATATTCAAAGCGCAATAGTATTGTGTACTTTTTGGGGCGAGGCGATCAATAAGGTGGTAAAACATGGTTTAAATTAAAGGGCATAGCACATAAAAACAAAACAGCGCCGTTTTCGCGGCGCTGTTTTGTTTTATAATATTTTGATATCAATTAGTGGTCGCCATGGTCATGGCCGCCGTTGCCGTGATCGTGTCCTCTGTCTCCGTGGTTCCCATTATCATGCCAGTGGTTACGGTAATGTGCATCATGACTGTCCCTGATAATTACCTGGTCATGGCGGCCACGATATCCCGCATACCTTGTCCTTATATCGGCATGATGCTCCCATGGGTTACGTTGGTTTACAACAACTTTATAGCTATGGAATTTGTCGAAATGATACCTGGCGGGTAAAACATTTGCATGTACCCACACATTATTTTCGTTATAAACATATTGGTGTGCCGGAACATCGTAATAGGCGTCAATATCCGGCATGTAGTAATACTGGGCATGGTCGTAACCAACAGGTCCCCATTCTGGTTGACTGCCTATGTTTATACCTGCCCTAATAGTTAACTGTGCATTAGCATTTTTGAATGATAAACAACCAAATATGATGGCTGTAATAAAAAATAATTTTTTCATAAATAATATTGTTTGGTAGATAGACAATCAATATCGGCAATGGTTTAGTTTATTTTTTTCAATAAATGATTTAATGGTTTACCAGTCCCGATATTAAATCTTGTACATCTCTATAAAATCCATAAAATCGTGTCAAAGAAGCCCTGCAACATGTTGTTGCAGGGCCGGGTCAATTATTAGTCAATTGTTATTATTTGTTCTTTAGTTCGTCAACTGGTACTTGTGGGGTAAGTGATGCGTGGGTTTTTTCGGTAACAATATCACTTGCCAGTTTAAATGATACGGTTTTTGCGATATCCTTCGATGAGGTACCTACGTTCACTTTGTATTCGCCCGCATCAGCTATCCATTCCGATTTATCGGTATAAAAAGAAGCCAGGTCGCTTGCGTGCAATGTAAATACTATGAATTGTGATTGGCCTGGCGCTAATAAATTTGTTTTAGCAAAGCCTTTCAATTCCTGTTCGGGCTTATCGATATTGTCGTGAGGTGCGCTCAAATAAAGCTGCACAACTTCCTTACCTGATAACGAACCTGTGTTTTTAACGGTTGCTTTAACGGTGATACTGCCTTTAAAATCGGGCGAACTAACTTTTACATCGCTGATCTTAAATTTAGTGTATGATAAGCCGTAGCCAAACTCATAAGCCGGTTTAATTTTAAATGAATCATAATAACGGTAGCCAACATAAATACCTTCCTGGTAAGTAACTTCCGATGGGCGGCCCATCATTGGGCTAGGCGTTTGGCCCGCAGGCAACGGCAATTCTTTACCAGGGAAATTATTTGCCGATGGAACATCCTTGTAGTCAACCGGGAAAGTAGTAGCCAGTTTGCCCGAAGGATTTACGCTGCCGCTTAATACATCGGCAATGGCGTTGCCAGCTTCAAGGCCTGGCTGCCATGCCAATAATATGCCGTCAACGCTATCGCGCCAGCTGGCAACTTCAATAACACCGCCAATGTTTAAAATAACAATTACTTTTTTTCCTTTGGCATGAAAAGCATTTGAAACACCATTGATCAGTCCTTTTTCTGCATCTGATAAATTAAAGTCATTATCTACCTTACGGTCGGCGCCTTCGCCTGCATTACGGCCTATGGTAATAATGGCAGCATCAGCGCCATCAGCTTCCTGGTTAACCAGGCTGTTTACATCCATTTCGGGAATCACCGGCGGCGGTGTAAAGAAATTTCTTGATTTAGGTTGTTTTGCTTTGGCATCAGCTATATAATCGGTATAACTTTTTGCCAATTCTTCCTGTACTTTATATCCCGCGTTGCTTAAACCTTGCACCAACGATATGGTGTAAGCTTTATTTACGTCACCGCTGCCTGTGCCCCCAGCTATAATGTTATAGGAAGTATTGCCAAATACGGCAACCCTTTTCCCTTTGGCCAATGGCAGTGTTTCGCTGTCATTTCTCAGCAACACCATACCCTGGGCAGCCGCCATACGCGAAACCCTGGCATGCCCCTTAAGGTCAGGCTTGTTTGAATATTTATAGCCCCTGAAAGTAGGCGATTTAAGAATGATCTCTAATATCCTTTTCACATTGGCATCCAATTGGTCCATGCTCAGGGTACCATCTTTAACAGCCGCTACGATAGCTGCAGATTGATCCGGGTTGCCGGGCATCAACAAATCGTTACCGGCGTTCATTTGGGCAACGGCGTCATGTCCACCAAACCAATCGGTCATTACAAGGCCTTTAAAGCCCCATTCTCTTTTTAGGATATCAGTTTGCAGGTCGCGGCGCTCTGAAGTATAAGTGCCGTTTACTTTATTGTAGGATGACATTACTGTCCAGGGTTGTGATGCCTTAACTGCGATAGAAAAGCCTTTAAGGTAAATTTCACGCATAGTCCTTTCGCTCACAATAGTATTTATACTGTTGCGGTTTGTTTCCTGGTTATTAGCAGCATAGTGTTTAATAGAAGTGCCTACACCGTTGCTTTGGATACCTTTTACAATGGCCGCAGTCATACTGCCGGCTATCAGCGGGTCTTCCGAATAATATTCAAAATTTCTGCCGCCAAGCGGGTTGCGATGAATGTTAAGGGCTGGGCCCAATATTATGTCGACGCCGTATTCGCGTATTTCGTTGCCAAAAGCCACACCAACTTTTCTCACAAGGGAAGTATCCCATGATGAGGCCAGCAAAGTAGCCACAGGGAATGCAGTAGCATAATAAGTATTAGGATCATTTGGCCTTTTAGGTTCTATCCTTAAGCCGGCAGGGCCGTCGGATACGGTTATTGACGGGATGCCTAAACGCAAAATTGCATGTGTTCGGCCTGCTGCGCCGGGTACTTTCTCAGGCACATCATAAGCTTCAGGGTCCGACGGGGGCAATTTAAAACCGCCGATATCAACGGATTTTGGTTTTTCGCCCTTTTTGGGTGCAGGCATACCCGGCATTTTAAACCCCATACCCACAACCAGCTTTGATTTTTCTTCAAGGGTCATTGCTGATATAACTTGTTTTAAGCTGGCTTTCCCTAATTGAGGCGCCTGCTTTTTATCCTGTGCATGCACATTTAGCACGAATAAACTGAACAGCACAATAAGTGCAGCCAATACTGATTTGTAACTTGATCTCATTTTTATAATTTAAAGGTTTAATTAAAATTGGTAGTAATTATATCATTGTGTCATTAGTACACAATAGTAAATATTATTTTTTATAATATCAATGAGAATAGATAGATATACTACAAATACCGATGAAGATTTGTTTTTATACGATGGAGCGTGGTTGATTAAGTTGATGGAGTGAATGGTTGATTAGGTTAGTAAATAATTAAAACCCGATCAACCAATTAAGCTATAACTCAATCCAACAACTCACCTAATCAACTTAATCAACCAACAAAGTCATAACTGCATCAACTTAATCCAACCTTTCACTCCATAAAATAAATAAAAGTAATTTAGCAGCATAATTAAATACATGGGTTACAGATCAACTTACCAGGCAGCAAGTATTGCGGCGCCCGCTATTGAAAAGCATTTTGCAAGGCTGCTGGCAACCGCTTTGCAACAGGGCGAAACCGATCTTGCGCCCGAACCTTCGTTAAAAGTGATAGAGGCGGCAATTGATGTTACCTTTTGGGCAAGCCTGCGCCGCGAAGAGGGCCGTTCGCCAAAAATTTCGCTGGCTTACTTGCCGCCATTGCTGGCCGGGCAGCCGTTAGTGTTCGAAGAACGGATATTACTTACCCCACATGTACTTACAAAGCTTGCCCCGGCCGTTGAGCGTTCGGGCATTCACCTGGGGGTTTGGGATGAAGACGGCGAGCTTTATGTTTGGGGAACAACACGCGTTATACCCGATTGCTGTTTTGTGCTGGAGGTTATAGAGCCTGGCCTGCTGGTGATAAAGCATCGCCGAATTAATGGTTTTGGTAAATTTATTAATGTAGCTGTACTGAAAGGTGATGAAATAAAAATAATTGATGAAGACAGTAAAAGCCTGCCCGATTGCCCCGCTTTGTTAACTTCGCTGCTCGATTTCAATTCGACCTCCGGCTGGAACGATTCCGTTAATATACTGGTGCAACTGGCAACCTCAATGCGCGCTCATGGCCATGGAGGCTCGTTATTAGTAGTGCCGGCTGACAGCGACGCCTGGCGCGATTCCATCATACATCCCATCACTTACCCGGTTACACCTGCATTTGACCAGCTTAAAATATTAATGCAGGAGAAACTTGATGATGACAGCATAAGCCTTTGGCAGGAAGATGTTAACCGCACTGTAGAGAGTATTGCGGGCCTTACCGCGGTTGACGGCGCTACGATTATAAACGACCGCCTGGAGTTAATGGCCTTTGGCGCAAAAATTGGTCTATCCTCAAACGGGGTACCCGTTGAAGAAATGATGATAACCGAGCCGGTAATTGGCAATACAGCAATAACTATCCACCCGGCTCAAAATGGCGGTACCAGGCACCTGTCGGCTGCGCAGTTTGTTTTTGATCAGCGCGATGCCATTGCGCTTGTATCTTCACAGGATGGGAGGTTCACCATTTTCTCCTGGTCGCCCTGCGAAGGGGTTGTACACGCACATTACGTAGATGCTTTGCTGCTTTAACAGGATATAATTTTAAATACCAGGGAACATGGTTTGCGCCCTTTCGCCTATACCCGGAATGGGTTTTTGTTCACCATTAATAGCACCGATCAACCCGATTATCCATAAAACAAAAAGTCCGAGCTGAACAATCCTGAACAGGTAGTACAACGAAAAAATTCCGGTTGATACCATTATTATCCCTAAAATAAAAGAAAGGACAAACCATAGCACTGTCGAAGCGATGTGAAAAAGCAGGGTTTGCCTGAGTTGGTAACTGCCTAAACTTGTTTTGTTGTTTTGGTGAAATCCAAAATAGGCGATAAGCCATCCTATTATCCAAAAATAGCTGATGATGCCGGCTGTTTTACCATCGTCCTGGGTTGCGGGGTTGTTTATAGGTTCCATAAATAAAAGGTTTTTGATTGTTTAATTAAAATTAAAAATAAATAATCGATAAACCTCTCATTTTCAGGAGAATTATTTTTTACCCATACGGGTAATTTTTACGAAAAGTATCTGCTTGTGCCGGCAACGATAAACGTTAACCTTTGTTAAATCCTGGCAAAAACAACCTGGGCATGCCTGCCAAATATCGGTATAGGCTTTTTCTCGCCATTCATGGCGCCTTTTAAGCCTATTATCCACAAAGCAATAAACCCTAAGTTTACCGGGATTATAAAAAAGTACAATGAAAATATGCCGGTTGATAAACCGATCAGATGAAAAAATATGGATAAGCCATATCTTATCACCACATAATTAATATACAAAAATAATGTTTGTCTTAAATGGTAGCTGCTAAGGCTTGTTTTTTCATTTTTGTGAAATGCAAAAAAGGCCATCGACCATCCTAAAACAAAAAAGTAACTAAGTAAACCCGCTGTTTTTCCATCATCTTCTATCCCAAAAGGGTTTCCTTGTCTCATAAATTTTTAATGTTATTAAATGTTTCAGTTGCTTATGGGCACTTATACGTATAGGAAATTTGTAGGTTGCATCTTTTTAACTGTAAAATTTATATACTTTTAAAAAGTTTAGCCGCGCCGATGCAGGCTTTTTTAACCATGAAAATAATTGCCCCAAGTTTTAACGAATGGACGCAAATAACCTGATCAGCGAAGAAATCGACCTGTTTTACACAGGTACAGCCGAGGACAAACGATTAACATTTGGCCTGGGGCCATTGGAATTTGAACGCAATAAAGAATTAATAAGCCGGTACTTACCTGCTAAAAATTCAATTATTATTGATGTAGGCGGCGGCCCGGGCGTTTATGCTCAATGGCTTGCAGAAATGGGGCATAGCGTAAGTTTAGTCGATCCGGTAAACAAACATATCCAGCAGGCGCAAAAAAGGAGTGGCAAACTCAAAAAACCCTTCAAAGCCTCATTAGGTGAAGCAAGAAAGCTTGATTTTAACGACAACTTTGCGGATGTGGTAATATTGCATGGCCCCTTATATCATCTTCAAAAAAGGGACGACAGAATAAAGGCTTTAATAGAAGCCCACAGGGTGCTTAAGCCGAATGGTGTGTTGCTTGGCTTTGCCATCAACCATACCATCTCGACTATAACAGGGCTGTTAAACGGGATGATCCACGATTCCCAATTTATAGCAATGTGCCAGAGTGAGCTCAAAACAGGGATACACAACCCGCCGGGCAACTGGCCGGGAATATTGCCTGAAGCCTTTTTCCATACGCCACAGCAATTAATGGATGAGGTGCTGGAATCAGGATTTAGCGACCGTAAGTTGCTTGCCGTGGAGGGCATGATATGGCTTGACAGCAAATATTTCGAAAGTCGGTCAAACCCCGAAAAAAAGGAAGCTATGATGGGCCTGCTAAGAACGACAGAGGAAAACTCACAGCTTTTTCCATTTAGCCCCCACCTGATGATTAGCGGGAGGAAGGGTTAGGGTCGGGATAACACAGCTGCAATAAGAAAACATTTGTAACAACTTTGTTAACGCGCTTATTAAGTTTTGCAATTTTTAATAAATAAGTTTGTTGGTAACTGATCAAATTTATTTATTATGAATATAAAATTACTTTATTCGTGCCTGCTTGTTGCAGGTACTATTGGCACTGCGTATGCTCAGGAAACCGTTGATACAGCAATGGTCAGAAAAATACGCGAAGAAGGGTTGAACCATTCAAAAGTAATGGAAACTGCCTTTTATCTTACCGATGCTTCGGGCCCGCGTATATCCGGGTCGCCTGAGTTAAAGCATGCCCAGGAATGGGCCGTAAACCAGTTGAAATCGTGGGGTTTGGTAAATGCACAACGCGAACCATGGGGCAAATTCGGCAAAGGCTGGGAAATTCAGAAGAATTATGCGGCAATGACCGTGCCTTATTATCATGCTATAATTGCTATACCAAAAGCATGGACGCCCGGCACCAACGGCCCAATAAAAGGCGATGTAATTTTGATAAAAGCAGATACCATTACCGACCTTGCCAAATACAAAGGCACTTTACAAGGCAAAGTTGTAATATTTGATACCAAACCAAATGTTGAACGCAGTTTTAAAGCAGATGCGGTGCGCACAACCGACGAAGAACTGGATGAAATGGCCAAAGGCCCGGCACCGGCAGGCGGCCAGCGCAGGGCTTTTGACCGTAATGCATTATTGAAAGCACGCGCTTTTCGTACTGCTGTAACCCAATTTTTAACAGATGAACATGTAGGCCTTATATTAACCCAGGCACGCGGTACCGATGGCACTGTATTTACAACAAACGGCGCATCATATGCCGATACAGCCAAAGCTGTTTCGCCCGAGCTTGAAACCAGCGGCGAAGATTTTCAACGCATTTTACGCTTAGTAAAGGCAGGTATAAAAGTGAGCATGGAGGCTGATATAAAAACCCAGTTCTTCACCGATGACATGCAAGGCTATGATGTAGTAGCAGAAATTCCCGGTACCGACAAAAAGCTAAAAGAC
Organism: Bacteroidota bacterium; assembly: GCA_013288235.1. Lineage (GTDB taxonomy): Bacteria > Bacteroidota > Bacteroidia > Sphingobacteriales > Sphingobacteriaceae > Mucilaginibacter. Next base: position 23,686 of record JABDCF010000021.1, read on the forward strand.
CAGTTGGTAATGATCGGTGGACACCTCGATTCGTGGCATGGCGCTACCGGCGGCACCGATAACGCAGCTGGAAGTGCAGTAATGATGGAGGTAATGCGCATTTTAAAGGCAGTTAATTTTCACCCGCGCCGCACCATACGCATAGCGTTATGGAGTTCGGAAGAGCAGGGGTTATTTGGCTCACGCAACTATGTACTCAATCACTTTGGCGATCCAAAAACTATGGAACTTAAACCCGACCAGGCAAAAGTTTCGGCGTATTATAACCTTGACAATGGCTCAGGAAAGATCCGCGGGATATTTTTGCAGGGCGACTCACTGGCAGGGCCGATCTTTAAATCATGGCTCGAACCATTTAAAGACCTTGGCGCTACCACCGTTACCATACGTAATACAGGCAGCACCGACCATGTTTCGTTCGATGCTGTAGGCATCCCAGGGTTCCAGTTTATACAGGATGCACTTGATTATGGCGCACGTACGCACCACAGCAACCAGGATACCTATGATAAATTAAGCGAAGATGATTTGAAGCAGGCTGCTACCATTGTTGCGTCATTTGTTTACAATACATCGCAAAGGGATGAGATGATACCGCGTAAAGAATTGCCAAAACCACAACCGGCAAGGACAGGGAACTAATAAAGGTTAATATCGAATGATGAACACCCAATATCGAATTATGAAGTACTTTTTTTACTTCGTAATTCGATATTCAAAATTCGGTGTTCGATATTTCTCATTTACTCCTTTAATCTTTTGTCAAATATAAACGGCTTTGTTTTTATTATCCTGATTTGCTCAAAATCCTTATGCGCGGGATTAAGGAGGTAATTAACTTCTTCATCAATAATTGACGATGGCACCTGCAATACCGGCGATTCATTTTCTTTTATCCATCTTTCACCAAGGCTTTGTGTAATATACATCTCGCTATATTCCACCCAATCCTCAGGCAAATCATCTAAACGAATAGCTTTTATTGTCAAATGATCGGGGATTTCAATAATCATTACGCTGAAAAGCTGGCTTAACCCTGCCTGGCTGCGGTGAACAGTGTTTTCAAGACAGGCCAATGAGCGCGAAGATGCGGCATAAATCATATTTACCTCGTTGGGGTTCCAGCGTGCTGCCCTGCCCGATGCCACTAATTTACCGGCGTATTTTGTAAGGGCTATCCTGTAAACTAACATGTTTAAGCCAGATCGCCAAATTCAATACGGATAAGTTCTTCTTCGATGAGCCGTATACCGGTGATGGTATCCATCAGATCAAATGGCAATTGGTTACCAAGCCCATAAGCCGGTGTACTAAGCCATTGATGGAAATTATCAGCCGAGCCAAATATTTCGGTGCCTTTATCAAAAAGTGCAAATGATTTAAGCAACTTTTCACTTAATGCGGCATCGAGGGTTAACTCACGTGTTACGTGATTTTGTATAGTTTTAACAGTTGTTTTAAATGTTTCCTGAAATTCATCCTGGGTAAAGCCCGAAAGGGATAGAAAATCAAGGGCGGCTTTAGCATTAAGCCCCTGTTTCGAGCGGTTTAGCAGGCTGATATCATCGGTATAAAAAGGCTTGTAACCATACGCTACTGCTGGCTCTGCTGCAATACTGGGCTTACTATCATCAGTATTATAGGTAGCATATTTTTTACCTGATCTTTTTGATGATACTTTTTCTATATCATCAGTTTTGGTTATTTTATGCTTTTTAGTTGCCATACCTTTTTAGTTACAATTCAAATATAGAATTTTTTCTACAAATAAAAGAATTTTTTCCAGTTTTGTTTTACAATTCAATTTTTTGATGTTGATAGGGTATTTCAACAGCGCCAAAGCCTTTATCCAATATCTTTATCCTGAAATGCTGCTGCACTTCGTATTCGCCATGAACAAGAAATACTTTTTTTACTTTCCCTGGGTTTTGGGATGCTATAAAATGCAACAGGTCGTCATAATCGCCATGTGCGCTCATTGACTTTATCGATTGTACCTGCGCTTTTACTTCAAATTTCTCCCCGTAAATAAATACTTCTTTATCGCCTTTTAATAAATGGCCGCCCAGGGAATTAGGTTCGCAATAGCCAACTATTAAAATGGTGCAGTTTTGGTTGCCGATGTTATTTTTTATATGATGTTTTACCCGCCCGGCTTCAGCCATTCCCGATGCAGATATAATTACGCACGGCTCCTGGTGGTTGTTTAATGCTTTCGACTCATCTGTCGATTCTATAAAATGCAAGCCTTTAAACCCGAAAGGGTTGGCATCTACCTTTAAAACATCGCTTACGGCCTTATTATAAACTTCGGGGTGTGCCATCATTACCTTGGTTGCTTTTTCCGAAAGGGGGCTGTCAACATAATAATCAAGGTCGGGTAAGGTGCCTTTCAGCTCTAAAGAATTTAGGGCATACAATAATTCCTGTGTGCGGCCGACGCTAAATGCCGGGATAATTACTTTACCCTTATTGTTTATACAAGTTTGTTTAATAACATCCAATAACCTATCTTCAATTGGGCCTGCTTCTTTATGCAGCGAATCCCCATAGGTTGATTCAAGTAAAATATAATCCGCCTGTGGGAAAGCTTGCGGGCTTTTTAATAAAATGTCGCCATAACGGCCAACATCGCCGCTAAAGGTTATTTGGGTGGTTTTTCCATCCTCTATAACCGATAAATGTATTGCTGCGCTGCCAAGCAGGTGGCCGGCATCGGTATAACTGAATTTTACCGAGCTGTTTATGGAATATTCCATATCGTAGTCCACTGTCTTAAACAATTTCAGCGATTCAGTTGCCTGCTCTTCGGTGTAGAGTGTGCTTAATAACGGCAGGTTGTTTTTTTTCCGGTGCTTGTTACTGTATTCGGTATCCATCATTTGGATATGCGCCGAATCAAGCAACAGTATCTTCACCAGGTCGAAAGTAGCAGGCGTACAAAATATCGTTCCTTCAAAACCTTCGGCAGCCAAACGGGGTATTAAACCGCAGTGATCAATATGCGCGTGCGACAAAATTAAATAGTCTACCTTTTTGGGGTTAAAACCAAAATGTTCGTTCAAATCATCGGTACGGTCACCCATGCCCTGGAACATGCCGCAATCAAGTAAAATACGTGTGCCGTCATGTAGTTCAACTAAATGTTTGCTGCCGGTTACTGTGCGGGCAGCGCCATGAAAAGTTATAGTCATTGGTTAGTTTACGAGGAGGTAAGCTACAAAAATGCTTTTAAAAAAAGCAAATAAAATAAAACTAAGAATTTAGTTGTAAAACTCATTTATATAATTTAATTTTGATTTAGTTGTAATTGATGTAAGCCTTACGGGTTAAAATGCCTTTAACTTTTGACGTCATACAGCCTTGATAACAATTAGTAACGAACCCCTGGACAACAATGGAAATCAAAGAATTAACCCGTGCCGAGGAGCAAATAATGCAGGTACTTTGGCAATTAAAAAAAGGGTATGTAAAAGATGTAATAGAGGTATTGCCCGAACCAAAACCGGCCTATAATACCGTATCCACCATCATCAGGATATTGGAAACCAAAGGCTTTGTTGGGCACATCGCTTATGGAAAAAGTCATGAGTACCACCCGGTGATAAGTAAAGATCAATATCAAAATTTTGCTACCGATAAATTAATGAGCGGCTATTTTGATAATTCGGTAAAACGGATGTTCTCCTATTTTGTAAAAAAGGAGAAGATAGATCTGAAAGAAGCTGATGAGATAATGAAGCTTATTGAAAAACTTAAAGAAAAATAGTTATGAGCTGGTGGCAATACTTAATGCTGGTAAATATTTACCTGCTGTTATTTTACGGCTTTTATGTTTTACTGTTAAGCCGCGAAACCTTTTTTCAGCTTAACCGCATTTACCTTGTAGCGGCCGCGTTGCTTTCATTTTTTATCCCATTGATACAATCAAACTGGGTTAAAAATTTATTTATCACGCAAAAAGTACAACTCACCATCTATAGTAGCCCGGTAATGTATTACCGGTTTAAACCCATTATTGAGCATACACAAATTACTATAGGGCAAGTGCTGATTGTTGTTTACCTGGCAGGCGTAATTTTTTTGCTGGCAAGGCTTACCTGGCAACTGATAGCGTTGAAAAAAGTAATAAACCAGCCACAAACAACCGTTGCTTATTCATTTTTTAAAAAAATAAGTGTAGGCGATGACCTTGCAGATCGGGGCGTGATTGCAGCGCATGAACACGCCCATGCCAGCCAATGGCACTCGGCCGACGTGATGGTTATTGAAGTAGTGATGATCATTAACTGGTTTAACCCGGTTGTTTACCTGTACCGATTTGCCATAAAACATATTCATGAGTTTATAGCCGACAGGCAGGCGCTTAGATCAGGCACAGATAAAGTGGATTATGCTATGCTATTACTAAGCCAAACATTTAACGCGCCAACTCATCAGCTGGTAAACCCATTTTTTAACAAAAGTTTATTAAAACAACGTATCATGATGCTTCAAAAAAACAGGTCGCAACGTATAGCGCTTATTAAATACTGCCTTTCGGCCCCGCTATTTATTTTAATGCTGATATTATCATCGGCCACGGTCAATAACAGCAAATCGTTCCGTTTTTTGAATAAAAAAGCTGAACAGGTGTTTTTAAGTCCTGCCATTATTACCACTGTGAGTGATAAGGCCAATGAAAGCCAGCAAAACACCATAGATAATGAAAAGCCCGTAACTAAACAATCCATAAGAAACGCCTCAGTCGCATTGACAGATACTACTCCGCGAAAAGACGATAAGGTATTTACATCGGTAGAAAAACAGCCGACTTTTCCGGGAGGGCTTGATGGGTTTTATCGTTTTTTGGGCCAGAACATAAGATATCCTGCCGAAGCCCGTAAAAATAATACGCAGGGAAGGGTCATCGTTACATTTATAGTAGAGAAAGACGGATCATTAAGCGATGTTCACGTAATAAGAGGCATTGGGTCAGGTGCTGATGAAGAGTCGGTAAGGGTGCTAAAACTATCGCCTAACTGGGAGCCCGGGATTCAAAATGGGAAACCTGTAAGGGTGGCGTATACAGTACCAATAGCGTTTACAATAGAAGGATCCCACCTGGTTAAACCAACTGAAAATAAAATAGGCGAGGTAGGCAACGGCCAGGCCCAGGAAAAGATTTCTCTTGCGTCAATGAATGTAATTGTCACAAAAGCTGATTCCAGCAATAAAAGTGTTGCCCTTAATTTAACGGATTTGCCGGGGAAGCCATTGTATATTCTCGATGGCAAGGAAGTGAGTGATATGTCAATGATAGATCCGCACGATATTGAAAGTATTGCAGTACTAAAAGAAGGGCCAAAAACCGCACTATATGGCACCAAGGGTGCTAATGGCGTGATTATCATTACTACAAAAAAGAAATTGATAAACTTACAACTGAGCGTACCGGCAAAAAATTAAACCAGGCAGAATAGGACGGGTCTATAATAAAAACACAATGGCAGCCATAAGCAAACGGCTGCCATTTTTATTTGAACAACTTTTTTTATCCTGATTAATTTTTACATTTATATAAAAATCTAATCACATGAACTGGAAAATAATTTTTCAATTGTCAATTTTTGGGTTGATAATGGCCTTTGGTACCATATCACTTATTCCGGAAAAAGTTGAACCAGCATTTTGGCTGATCATATTTATTTTTTGTGCCATAGTTATTGCCAAAGTTTGCCCGGGTAAGTTTTTTCTGCATGGCTTTTTGGTAAGCCTGGTTAATTGTGTATGGATAACCGCAGTGCATGTTATTTTCAGGAATACATATGTTGTGCACCATCCTCAAATGGCCTCAATGAGTGCTAATATGCCTGCAGCGCTTGCAGTTCATCCAAGGTTGGCTATGGTAATAACGGGACCCATTTTTGGCGTAATGTTTGGCATTATCCTCGGGCTATTTTCCCTTGCAGCTTCCTTCATTGTAAAAAAGAAATAAGTCTTTTTCTAAGTCTAAAGCCAAAAGTTGAAAGTCTTAAGTCAAAGCAATAACCTGACTTAAGACTTTCGGCTAAAGACTTCGGACTTAAAAACTACCTGTGCAATTTTGGATTAAAGGCAATAAGGTAGGTTACATTTTTTTGCATTATTGAATTAACATCAAAACTCATCGAATTGCTTATCGTTCCTACCAATTTTGATTTAACCACCCTGAAAAGTTCTAATAAAACTTCCTGGGCCGGATGAGCGGATACAGTTGGATAGTAATCCTTTTCGATTTTTACTTTTTCAATATCGGTAACCAAACTAAATTCCCAGCCTTCAAGGGTACTCTGGCCGTATTCGCTTGCACAATTCTTTACATCATACACATATTCCCGTGCTTGTGATTCTATCGATTTTATCATTATTTTTTCTTTTTCGCTGCTTCCATTATTGGTTTCACCACATTGCTTTTCCCTGATTGATAATCAGAAGGCGCCTTTTTTGAAAGCGGGTTTGCCACCTTTTTTTTCTCTTTAACGGCTTGTCGGTCTTTGCTCATTTTTTTAATTTTTTATATAACTGTGTTTTCGGCAGTGCCTATCTTATTTAAACATTAAACCTGGCATTGAAGAAATGTAATTAAGCTTAATTTGTTAGCTGAATGGGTTTCTTTTATGGAAGGGGTGTAAATTCTTTGAATGAATTATAAAGGAATTTACTAAAGGTAAGCTTTAATATCCAATTAGAAGAATGTTATAGCTAAAACGCAACACCAGGCTATTTATTTCGGTTTAATAATAATTACATAAAAGCATTTACATATAAATGCAAAATTTATACCTTTGGCAACAAATACCAGCTATTGGTGTTTATTTTACAAAACGTTAAATATCATTAATTCAAAAAAATGAAACCATTTATTTCCACAGCCTTTTACGGTGTTTTAAACTATATCATCGCCTTTACGCTTATAGCTTCACCCTGGTTATTCGGGTTGAAGGATGTTTCCAGTGCTGCTTTTTTAATGCCTTTGTATATTGGCTGGCTGCAACTGATCATGGCTATTTTTGTTGATAACGAAACTGGTTTTGTAAAGCAATTCCCAATGCAGATACACCTTGCACTTGATGTAGCAATGGGCTTTATATTGGCGGTATCGCCATGGCTGTACACTTTTTCTTCAAAAGCTTTCTGGCCTGAATTGTTGATAGGTGGCCTTTTATTCTTTTTGGGCCTTTTTACAAGGAAATCGCCTTTTGCAACCAGGCCACACCAGGCTGCTCGTGAAGGGCTATTAACTTCTACCGATTCGTATGAAGGCAGGTTAAACATATGAGGATTATGCTGTAACTAAAAATATTACGGGGCTTGGTAGGTTAAAACTTACTAAGCCTTTTTCATTTATAGATATCCGTTTAATGTGCTTTTTAAAATATCAATCAGTTCCGCATCCCCGAATTTGTAATTATCGTCAATATTCAATACGATTAGTTGTTTCCCAGTGGTCACAAACTGTTGTTTAAGTAACTCTTTGTGTTTTGTTTCCATCACAAATACCAGGTCGGCCCAATCCAATAATTTTTGGTTAACTTTTATCCTCGCTTTACTGCTTGTTCCTGCCGAGCGGGCGTTATGCTCCGGGTGGTTTTTAAACAGCATCTCGGCAGTTGGGCTGCGCCACTGATTTTTACTGCATATGAAGAGAAGGTTTGACAATTAGAAAAATTTGCTAATAGGCGTACTTTGAATTGCCGTTTACATGCCCCGTCTCGGCATCCAAACCTGGCTCTTTATCATCCACTTACCATTTACCACACGTAATATAAAAGTGAATGCCCCATCAGCAGTAAATTTTTGTTTTTGAGGTAAATTACCTGTAAAAATAACAGGCACCACGATATAAAAGTTATCTGCCGAATGCTGGAAAACAGTTATGTTGCCTATCGACCCCCTAAGTTTAGTTAACTTGTTATCCTTGCAAACCTGTTCAACCGCGTTTACCCATTGAACACCCGCTGTTGGCCCATTCCACGAATAAGGCGGTTCATCATCAGCAACCACCGCATTTTGGGTATATAAATTTGCAACGATATCGATGTTGAATGAGTTGAGCGAGTTAATGGCGGCTTCTACAATATCCATCACTTCGGCAGGGGGCGTACTATCAATTAATGGAAGGGAATGGCCATAAACCTTTACATTTTTACTTAAAACAGTCGTGTGGTTTTCTTTTGCTGCAACGCGTGTTACCAATAGCATTACCGCAAGTAATATAAAAGCTGAAACAGGCAGAATATTTTTCTTCATAATTTATGCAATAACAGCCAGTTGGCACATTTTACAATGCAATGTTAAATTAAATAAATGCTTTGAAACGTAAGCAATATTTCCTCCGAATATAAAAAAATAAAATGCGGTTTGTTAAGAACCGCATTTTATAAAACTTTCGGAGTCCAAAAATCATTTAAGGCTAATTTGAAAAGGCAAGCAGGTTAATCTTAAATATCAATACCGAATTAACCGGGATACCGCCGCCGGGTGAGCTGTTGCCATAACCTAAAGCAGAGGGAATCAATAAAAGTATGGTGCCGCCTGCATTAATGTGGGGTATGCCAACCTGCCAGCCCTGTATGAAGCTATTTAATGGATTAGTTATATTAGATGTTGGCGCAAAAACACTGCCGTTTAGTAACGAGCCTGTATAATTAACATCAACTGTTGAAGCAACAGTTGGATATGCCCCGGTACCCGGGGTTATGATGGAGTAATAAAGTCCGGATGGATCTTTTGTAGCGGTAATTTTATTGGCTGCTATATATGCCTGTATAGCGGCGTCGTCAGTTGCAGCTTGTTGTGCAGCATTAAATGCCGGAGCCGATTTTTTGCACGATGCAAATCCAATAAATACAAGGCTTAAAAGTAAAAAGTATTTTTTCATGTTCTGTTTTTAGGGTCTATAACGGTTCTATCAGCAAAAATTATATGCTTATGCGTTATGACTTGCCAAAAATAAAAAATTCCCGGCAAATAAGGGGATTTGGACAAGGTTTATAACTTTGCAACATGGAAACCATTAGCTGGCACGATTTTGAAAAGGTGGAACTGCATGCCGGAACTATACTTGAAGTAGTAGATTTCCCCGAAGCCCGTAAGCCTGCTTTTAAAATAAAGGTTGATTTTGGCCCTTTGGGTATAAAATGGTCGAGCGCACAAATTACCAAACACTATACCATAGAAGAACTTAAAGGTCGGCAAATAATAGGCGTAGTTAATTTCCCTGAAAAGCAAATAGCCAACTTTATGTCGCAATTTTTGGTCACAGGTTTTGCCGACGAAAATGGGGATATTGTTTTGGCATCGATTGATAAACGCGTCCCGGACGGGAGTAAACTGATATAATGCGGTACATTAATTTTGGCGATGAGCCATCCATTTCGCCCGATGATTTTTTTATGAATGAGGCCATCCGTGAGGCCAAACTGGCACTGGCTGCGGATGAAATACCTATTGGTGCCATAGTTGTATGTAACGGAAAAATTATTGGACGAGGGCACAACCTTACTGAGCGCCTGAACGATGTATCGGCCCATGCCGAAATGCAGGCGCTTACTGCGGCCGCCAATTTTATGGGTGGTAAATATTTGCAGGATTGTACGCTATATGTTACCCTTGAGCCATGCGTAATGTGCGCCGGGGCGTGCTACTGGTTTCAGCTAAGCCGTATTGTTTTCGGCGCTTATGATACAAAGCTTGGTTTTGGCCGTTTAAATCAAAAAATAACACATCCTAAAACACTTATAACAGGTGGCATACATGAAAATGAATGCGCCGAATTGGTGAGGGGATTTTTCAGGAGCAAGAGAAAGTGAGGTGGTTCATAGTCCATAGCTCTCATGGTTCATTGTAGCTGCGGATAACTGCTAACTATAAAACTGAGCTTCTTACTATGGACCATGAACCATCAACTATGAACTAAATATTACATTTATCAGAACAAAAGTCGACCACAACCCTTTATATTTGTTACGTACTATCATTAAACTTTAAACTTAATATTATGGCATTTACACTACCGGCGTTACCTTACGCTACCGATGCATTGGAACCGCACATTGATAAACTGACCATGGAAATTCACCATGGCAAACATCACCAGGCTTACGTAACCAATTTAAACAAGGCCCTTGAAGGAAAACCCGAGGCTGACAGCAGCATCGATGATATCATAAAAAATATCTCCAAATTCCCTCCGGCTGTTCGTAACAATGGCGGCGGGCACTATAACCACAGCTTATTCTGGACGTTATTAACACCCGGTGGTGGCGGCGAACCAACCGGCGACCTGGCAACAGCAATCAACAGCACTTTCGGATCGTTTGCCGACTTTAAAACAAAGGTTTCAGAAGCAGGCGCTACCCGTTTCGGATCAGGCTGGGCTTGGCTTATTGTTACCCCTGATAAAAAATTAGCTATTACTTCAACTCCTAACCAGGACAACCCCGCAATGGATATTGCTGAAGTGAAAGGTACGCCAATTTTAGGCATCGATGTTTGGGAGCATGCGTATTATCTTAAATATCAAAACCGTCGTCCTGATTACCTTGCAGCTATCTGGAATGTAATCAACTGGAAACACGTAGCTGAATTGTATAGCAAAGCAGTATAATTTTCGCCTTCGCGGGAAGTATTAATTAAACGGCAGAGTTGAACAAATTCTGCCGTTTTTTGTTCATTTTTTTATTTGTTATGAAAGCCATTGTTCTCGAAGCGGCCGATAAGCCCGTAGTATACAAAGAAGTTGCTAAACCGTCCCTTAAACCTGGAGAGGTTTTGGTGAAGATAAAAGCCGCAGCCCTTAACCGCCGCGATTACTGGATAACCGTTGGCAAATATGCGGGCATAAAATACCCAATTATATTAGGCTCGGACGGAGCAGGTATTGTAACCGAAGCCGGAAGCGAAGCCGAAAAACATTTAATAGGAACTGAAGTGATCATCAACCCTGGCTATGGCTGGGGCGGAAATGAAAACTACCAATCAGATGATTTTAAAATATTGGGCTTGCCTGATGACGGCACTTTTGCCGAATATGTTAAAGTACACGCAACACATGTACACCCCAAACCAGTGCATTTAAGCTGGGAGCAGGCTGCTGCTTTACCGCTTGCGGGTTTAACTACCTACAGGGCGTTATTCATAAAAGGTAAAGTTGTTAAAGGCGATAAAGTATTGGTAACGGGGGTGGGCAGCGGTACCGGTACTTTTGCCTTGCAATGGGCTGTTGCCGCGGGGTGCCAGGTTTTTGTAACATCAGGATCGGGCGAAAAAATAAACCGGGCAAAACAGCTTGGTGCAGCAGCAGGCGTAAATTATAAATCGCAGGATTGGGCCGAACAATTGCAGCACCTTGCCGGCGGTTTTGATGTGATTATTGACAGCGCCTTAGGCGAAGGCTTTGCCAAATTGCCCGATCTTTGCAATCCCGGGGGACGGATAGTAGTTTTTGGCGGGACAGCCGGCAACATCCCTCCATTAAATGGCCGCAAGATATTCTGGAGGCAACTCCAAATAATAGGCACCATGATGGGTAGTCCTGGGGATTTTAAGGCTATGCTTGATTTTTTAAATAAGCACCAGGTTATCCCGGTTGTTGATGAGATATTTCCGCTTGCTGACGCGGGAAAGGCAATCCGCAAAATGGCGGATTCATCACAATTTGGAAAAATTGTTTTAACCACCTAAGCGCAATGCTACTGTTAAAGGTTGAAGCAATAAAGTGGGAACTGGCAGATACGGCTACTTTCTTTTTTTCAGAAGTTTCCGGCAAAACGATCCATTATAAGGCAGGACAGTTTATTACCCTCGTATTTAACCATCATAATGAAGAGATCAGGCGTTCCTATTCATTAAGCTCATCACCTGGTGAAGATTTGTTGTCCATTACTGTCAAACGCATCACCAATGGTGAAATATCCCGTTTCCTGCTAACAAAAGTAAAGCCTGGCGATATTTTAAACGCAGTTGAACCTGCCGGCAGGTTTATCATCACAGCGTATGAAGCAAAAAAGGATATTTTTCTTTTTGCCGCAGGCAGCGGTATAATCCCTATGTTTTCCCAACTTAAATATGTACTAAACCGTGAAGGTAAAAGCAGGCTGGTACTCATTTATAGCAATCGAAATGAGCAATCGATTTTATTTAAAGATGAATTGGATGATCTTGCTAAAAAACATCCCGGACGGCTCAACATCATTCACCTTTTAAGCAGCGAAGGCCGAAGGCTTAACAACCTGACTGTTGAGCAACTGGTACCCCGAAACATAACTTTCAGCCTGGCAAAAGCAGAATTTTACACGTGCGGCCCGTTTGCTTATATGCGTATGATAAGGTTGACGCTTTTATTCATGGGCCTTGAATCAGGCCAAATCCGTAAGGAAAATTTCGTACTCGAAACTATACCAGTAACGCAAAGCCGTATCAATTTCCCGCCCCGGAATGTGCGGATACATTTTGAGGATGAAACCTATGACCTAATGGTTGGTGAAAATCAATCTGTATTACAGGCAGCGTTACAAAACAACATCCAATTACCTTATAGCTGCCGCGTTGGCGATTGTTCCACCTGTGCTGCCATATGTAAAAGCGGCAAAGTTGAAATGATAAAAAATGATGTGTTGACAGATGCCGACCTTGCCGCCGGATGGATATTAACCTGTACCGGACACCCGCTAACAGATGACGTTGTGATTGCATATTAAAAAACCATGCCATCGTAATGGCATGGTTTTTTAATTCGGATTTACAGTAATCTGTAATAATTTAGCTGGCCATTTGTACAATTGCCCGCACCTCTACATTGCCGCCCATGGTTAATACAGGGCAGCCTTTGGCCAACTCGATAGCCTCTTCCAACGAATCTGTTTTAACAATGGTGTAACCCAGCATTATTTCTTTGATCTCGGCATACGGGCCATCGGTAACAACATTGGCCGGCCGTACTGTGGCGCCTTCAAAACCTAACCTGTTACCCTGGTTAGCCAGTTTGTTTTGGGCGGCAATACCGCCTATCCAATCCTGCCATGGCTTACTGATGTTTTTTAATTCTTCTGGCGATGGCGCCGGAGCGCTTGACGGTGCATTTCTAAAAAGCAGCAAAAATTCTTTCATGATCTTAAAATTAATTGTTTATACCTCAATGACGACCGCTCTTTTTAAAATTGGACAGCCCTATAATTTTTTTATTAAAAATATTTCAATCGTTATTGGTAATAACAGGCCTTACTTCAACATACCCGCCTAACAACAATATTGGGCAGCCATAAGCCATTTCAAAAGCTTCATCAAGGGATGTTGCGGTTACTGTTATCAGGCCACCCAAAATTTCTTTCACTTCCGCATATGGGCCATCAGTAACAACATTGCCCGGTTTTAAAATTCGGCCCTCAAAACTCAACCTGCTTCCGCCAACAAATCTTCCCTTACCTGTTATACCCGATAACCAATGGTCCCATTTCTTTGCAAATTCCTGCATAACTTCCGGCGAAGGCCTGGCATCGCCTGTGGGGGCATTCCTGAAAAGCATTACAAATTCTTTCATCTTCTTAAAGTTTAATTATTTATGGCGAATGACGATTTAACTTTAAAAAATTGGACATATAAAACGCTTTTTAAATCATTTGTTAAAACAAGGAATGAACTTTATTTAAAAAAAGCAAATTAACTATTTAAAGAATACTTTGAGATTTTGATTTATGGCCATCTGGTGAATGCCTATCGTTGTAATCGCACATTAACAAATCTCGAAATCAATAAAATCCGAAATCGAAAATCCTACTTCCGAAATTCCTCCGGCCATATCGGGCAAGTGCGGCTATTCGCCGCACTGCCTTCAACATAGTAACATATTTTAAAGGGGTATCTCGTCAATTGATTATATCCTGCTGACAATACCGCTTTCAACACGTTTGCGGTACGACCAGAAAAATACGATAGGGAAAACAAATAGGTTAAATATGGTATTGGTGATCAACCCGCCTATAACCACAATGGCCAATGGGCGCGATGCTTCGGAACCAATGCCATGCGACATTGCTGCGGGTAACAAACCAATGGCCGCCATCATAGCTGTCATCACTACCGGGCGTAACCTGTCTTCAACACCTGCCTTTATAGCCACTGCGAATGATGTCCAGGTGGTGTGATGCTTTAATTCGGTTATATTGCTTTTAAACTTTGTAATTAATATCACACCATTTTGCACACATATGCCAAACAGGGCTATAAAACCTATACCGGCAGAAATATTAAAGTTAACCCCGGTTATGAGCAGTGCAAGTATCCCGCCCATAATTGCGAAGGGTACGTTGTTAAGCACCAGCAGCGAATCCCTGAAATTACCGAACAGTATAAACAATATAAAGAAGATGATCAGCAGGCTGATTGGCACCACCTGGCTAAGCCTTTTTGTTGCGCGCTGTTGGTTTTCAAAGTCCCCAGCCCATTGCAGCGAGTAACCTTTTGGTAGTTTTACTGCTGCATCAACTTTATCCTGCGCTTCTTTAATAGTACTGCCCATGTCCCGGCCACGGATGGAGAATTTGATGGCGCCGTAACGCATATTATCGTCACGATAGATCATACTTATGCCGGTAATTTTTTGGATACTTGAAATTTCGCGCAGGGGCACTGTATTATTATTAAGTGTAGGTACCCTAAGATCGCCTATGGATTCCTCGTTGTCCCTGAAATTCTCGGGATAACGTATGCGCAGGTCAAACTTACGTTCGCCTTCATATATCTGTGTGGCGGCTTTGCCGCCTATGGCCATCTCAATTACCGCATTTGCATCGGCAGCAGTTACACCGTATTGGGCCATTTTTTGCTGGTTAAGGTCTATCTGCAGTTCGGGCTGGCCCATGTTGTGCATAATGCCCAGGTCTTCGATGCCTTTTACACCTTTTAAAATATTGTAAATACTTTGCTCACGGTTTTCGATATATTTATAGTCATCGCCGAACATTTTTACAACAATTGAGCCTTTAACGCCTGATACCGCTTCTTCAACGTTATCCGATATCGGCTGCGAAAAGTTAAGGTCGATACCAGGGATATACTTTAACTTCTCCTGCATACGGGCAATAAGCTCTTCCTTTGTCTCCTTTAATTTCCAATGGACTTTGTCTCCTTCCGGGAAAATGTCAACGTGGAATTCGATGTTGTAAAAACCGGTGGCATCAGTACCATCATTCGGCCTGCCCGTTTGCGACATTACTTGTTTTACTTCCGGGAAGCTCTTGAATACCCGCCGCATCTCATTAGCAAGCTTTACCGATTCTTTTAGTGAAATACTTAAAGGGCCGGTTGCACGTACATAAATTGCCCCCTCATTCAACTCGGGTAAAAATTCGGTGCCCAGCAGGGTAAAACAGCCCAGGCTGATCACTAACGCAGCAATAGCCACTGGAAAAACTATTTTCCTCGCTTTAAAGCAAAAGCTATAGAAGTGCATGGCATTGCGTGTAATAAACGCAACAAAAATATTATGCCTTTCTTTTACGTCTTTATTAAGCAATACGCTTGCTAAAGCGGGCACAAAAGTAAATGTTAAAATAACTGCACCCAATAAGGCAAAGCCCAAAGTCCAGGCCAGGGGCGAAAACATTTTACCTTCAACTTTTTCAAAGCTGAATATCGGCAGCAAGCCTGTAATGATGATCAGCTTGGCAAAAAATATCCCTTTACCATTAACCATACAAGCTTTTTTAATCATCCCCAGCTTACTAAGTCGGTTATAATGTGCCATCCCCACCTCTTTGGCCCTGTGGTCAAGCACCACAAATATCCCTTCAACCATTACTACGGCCCCGTCAATAATGATCCCGAAATCAATCGCCCCCATCGATAAAAGGTTGGCTGACATCCCTTTTAACTTTAAACAAATAAAAGCGAACAAAAGCGATAAGGGAATGATCAGCGATACGATTAGCGTTGTCCTCCAGTCGGCCATAAAAAGGAAAACGATAATGGTAACGAAGACTATCCCCTCGGCCATATTATGAAGCACTGTACTGGTAGCAAAATTTACAAGGTCTTCACGGTCATAAAACGTGCTTATTTTTACATCATCAGGTAAAATTTTATTATTAAGCTGATCGATCTTTATTTTTAGGTTTTTTATAACTACGCTTGGGTTCTCCCCCTTACGCATAACAACTATGCCTTCAACCACATCAGGGTCTTTATCCCTGCCTACCTGGCCAAGCCGGGGCAATGCCGATTCGGTTACATCCGCTATAGTCTTAACATAAATAGGCGTGCCCTTAATGTTATTAATAACTATATTATTTATCTCATCAATGTTATTAAGCAAACCTATGCCGCGTACTGCGTAAGCCTGGCCGGACTGTTCAATAACGTCGCCGCCAACGTTCACGTTGCTTTTTGATACCGCATCGTATAGCTGTAGCGGTGTAACGTTATACTGAACTGCCTTTTCGGGATCAACGGTTATTTGGTAAGTTTTTACTTCACCTCCAAAGCTATTCAGGTCTGCGACACCGGGCACAGCGCGTATCTCGCGGTCTACTACCCAGTTTTCGATGGTTGTTAATTCGCGGGCCGACCTTTTGTTACTTGTTAAGGTAAACCGGTAAATTTCACCGGTTGGCCCATATGGAGGTTCGATCGAGGGGCTCACTCCATCGGGTAAATCAGCATCCCCTATGTGGTTGTTTACCTGTAGCCGGGCAAAGGCGTAATCAACATCATCATCAAAAGTTATGGTAACTACCGACAGGCCAAAAAGAGATGAAGACCTTACACTGACCTTTTTTTCTGCGGGATTCATTGCCAGCTCAATGGGGCGGGTGACAAATTTTTCAACCTCTTCGGCGCTTCTTCCCGGCCATTGTGAAATAATGGTTACCGTGGTATTGGTAACATCAGGGAAAGCATCTATACTAATAGTTTTGAAGCTAATATAGCCGGCAACAGCAAGTAAGGCTGTCACAAAAAATATGAAAAACCTGTTTTTTAGAGCGAATGAAAGAATAACTTTTATAAACCTGTTCATATTTCGGATTTCGGATGTTCGATTTCGGATGTTTTCCGATCTCGGATTTATTTTTTAATTGCAGTTTAGGAATTCCAAATTCCGAAATCGAACATCCGAAATCCGAAATTCCTCCTCCGTTAGTCTTTTAATGATTCGTACAAGTACACCTGGCGCGAATCAACTACTTTGTCGCCGGGTTGTATACCTTTACTGATATAAGCCCTGTCCCCTACCGTTTTGGCGATCTCGACAGGCTGAATATGTACTTTGGCTTTTCCATCAACCATCACCACATAATTCCGGTCGTTATCAAAAACAAGGGTATTAGTACTAACAAAGGGCATATTCTCGCCCGACTTTGCTTTTATCATCACATTGGCAAACATGCCCGGCTTAAGCAAGTTACCGGGGTTTTTTATCGTGATCCGGGCATGCATCACTTTATTGTCAGGGTCGAGCATGTTGTCAATCCTGTCTATTTTTCCGTCAAAAACTTTATAAGGGTATGATAATGTCGTGATTTTAACAGGGTCGCCGGCCTGTATCTTTGAAATATCAGATTCATAAACGTTTACCAGTACATATACTGTCGAAAGGTCGGCGATAGTAAACAAGTTTTGGCTATTATCGGCCCTAACCTGTGTGTTGCCTGTAAGGTTTTTTTCGACGACAAAGCCCGATAGCGGGGCTTTAACTTCATAACCGTTCTCATTGCTTTTATTGATAGATATCACAGCGCCTGCGCGTTTGTTTTCAGCAAGTGCCTTTTGATAGTCAGATTGTGCCTGCTCAAGGTCTTTTTGCGAGGCCAATCCGCCTTTATACATATCCTCGGTTGATTCCAATATCCTTTTGGTATTTTTAACGTCAGCGCCGGCCGATACATAATCTTTATTATAACCAGCCATTTCGGCGCTTTTTAAGATGGCAAGTGTTTGGCCTTTTTGCACTACATCACCCAGCTGCACTTTAACATCTTCGGCAACGCCGCTAACCAAGGGGAAAATTTTTACCATTTTTGTTTCATCCGGCGCAATACTTCCCGTTAAGGTTATTTGTGTTAAAGCGCTTGCTTCCTGTACGGTATCTATCAGCAGGCTATTCAACAAACTTTCGGTAACCTGGAACTTTGTATCCTGTTCCTGGGCTTCATCAGCATGGTGGCAGCTTTGCAAAGCAAAGCCGGCAATGAAAATGGCGGATGTAAAAATTAATATTTTATATTTAGCATACATAGTCATAATTATCATCATTGATTAAAAAAAGGCGTACCAGTAACATAATTAAGCTGCTCCAGGGAGGTTACGCGGCTTAGTAATAAGCTGTTGAGCTGCAAGGTGTTTGTTTTATAAGAATCATAAAAATCAAGGAATTCCAGCATACTGATATTCCTTTTCTCGTAATTTTTAACTACTTCCTGTATCAGGTGTGTAAAATCCTGCTTAAACTTCGGATCGAAACTATTATAAAGTTTTTCAAGCCGCAGGGCTATCTTATAATTGGTAGCCACATCGTTCTCAACTGTATTCTGCTGGTTTTGGAGATGAACTTTGCTTTGGTCAATCGCTATTTGAGCTTGTTTAATTGCGCCTTGGTTTCGATTAAAAAAAGGCAGGCTAAATT
>JABDCF010000022.1 GCA_013288235.1 Bacteroidota bacterium
TACTACCAGCGTAAACACGGCGAATATGACCAGGAACGAGACCAGTATCTCGGATATCAATAAAAAGTTTTGTTTCTTTTTATTCCAGATCAGTTTAAATAAATGCTTGAACATAATTTTATTTTTTAGATATGAGATTTGAGACATGAGATTTGAGATGTAAGAGGATTTATATTTCCTGACCTCTTGCTTCTTTACTCTTGATTTCTTGATTCTTAAATTATTGCGCTTTTAAAGCTGTTACCACGTTAAGTTTAGACATGCGCCATGCCGGGTAAACACCAGATAACAGCCCGAATATCAAACAGATAAGCAAGCCAATAGCCAATACCGTAAAGTTTACTGATAATACGAGGTTGGGTATAAGGTTTGCGCTGTTTAATACTTCTATAGCTATTACCGAAAGAATAAGCCCGATAAGCCCGCCTAACAGCGTAAGAATAATATTTTCGACTATAAATTGGTAAACCAGTGTTTTTGATGATGCGCCGAACGCTTTACGTACTCCTATCTCTGACGAGCGCTCCATTATTCGGGTTATATTTACATTTACCAGGTTTAAAGTGGGCAGCAGCATAAACAAAAGCACAAAAGTACCCAGTATAGTAAGCACCAGTGTAACACCCGATTGCTTTTCGTTACCGGTATTAACATAGCTGGCTATATAGCCTTCAGCATGGCTGTATAATACATTAAACCCTTTGTTTTCCATCGGCACCCTTTGCATAATATGTTCATATTCAGCCTGCATTTTAGGCACATCAGCCGTTGTAGCTGCTAACAATATGGCACTATAATCGCCAAGGTACCCCTTATTTTTATAATCAGTTTTCGATACAGTATAAGGAAGGTATATTTGGCTATAAGTCATATAGCTGGTTACAGGGATATTTTTAACCACGCCGGTCACCTTGTATTTTACATTATCTGCCTCGATGTATTTACCAACTACCGAGGGAACATCGCCAAAATATTCGTTTTTCATATCTTCTGAGATCACGGCCACCCTTTCGGCATTAGTTACCTGTTGCTGGTTAAAAGGCTTGCCTTCTAAAAAATCGTATTCCAATACATCCCAGTAATTGGCATCAGTATATTTATAGTCGACCGCTATCTTTTTGTTATTGATGTACGTATTTGTTCCTTTTGAACCTGAGAATATGGTCATCTTAACAGGTGTTTTCATACTCCCTGCATAGTGGTTCAAAAAATAATAAGACGGCCCGCCAGAACTCATATTGTCTTTACCACTTTCTTCAAGCCGGTTAATATATAAAGAGCGATCGCGTTTTTTATCAGGATAATTATCTCCCACCACTTTGTCAATAAAAGCGGTTAAAACCAGTAATATTGTGAGCGTAAAGCTGATGCCAAACAGGCTGATGAAGGTGAAGAACTTTCTTCGCCTCAATACCGCTATGGCTATTTTAAAATAATTTTTAAGCATAATTTTAATTTTTAAGCTGGTTAATTACTGAACCTGTGAACCATCAAATAACCTCACCAAACGGTGCGTTTTATGCGCCATGTTTTCATCGTGCGTAACCATAACTATGGTGGTGCCGTCCTTTTGGTTAAGCTGTAATAAAATATCCAGGATTTCGCTGCCCATAGCGCTATCAAGGTTACCGGTAGGCTCATCGGCCAAAATAATTTCGGGACGGCCAACAATTGCCCTTGCAATGGCCACTCGTTGTTTTTGCCCGCCCGACAACTGGTTAGGAAAGTGTTTTACACGATTGGCCAGCCCTACTTTTTCAAGCGCTTCGGTTGCAAGCATTTTTCTTTCTTTAGCGGTGCTGTTGCGATATAGCAAGGGCAGTTCCACATTGTCAAGCACCTGGAGGTCATTAATAAGGTGGTAGCTTTGAAAAATAAAGCCCAGCTTCTGATTCCTGAAATGCGCCAGCTGCTTATCCGACAAATGCTCAGTTTTTTGATCATTGATTTTGATATTACCTTTCGAGGGCATATCAAGCAAGCCCATAATATTCAGCAATGTGCTTTTACCGCAGCCCGACGGGCCCATAATTGATAAAAACTCGCCTTTGGCAATATCCAGGTTGATGCTGTTTAGCGCCAATGTTTCAACCGTATTGGTACGGTAAACTTTTTCTATGTTTTGTAATTGGATCATATGTTTTTTAATTATTGAATTAGTGAATTATTGAATTATTGATTGCTTTTACCTTTCGCCTTTTACCCTTTCCCCTTTTACCTCATTTGTAAGTTATTTTTTCATTCCTTTCAAAATCAAATAGTGACAGGTAGCGCAACTCGTAATAAGCGCTCCAAAAATCGCGGAGGGATTGTACATAGTCCCTTTTGGCCTGGTCGTTTTCGGTGAAGGCTATACTGAGGTCGGTTATGCTCAAGTCGCCTAAAACATAGCGTTCGCGGGCTATTTTGTATTTTTCTGATGCAATGCTGTCGGCCTGAACGGTATAGCCTAACTGTTCTTTCATCTCGTTAAATAAGGAAACCTGTGTTACTATCTGCTGTTTAAAGGTTTGTTTATCCCGCTCTACCGAATCCACGGTTAATTGCTGATTTGCCTCTGCTGTTTTTATCTTAGCTTTCGACCGCCCCCAATCCAATACAGGGATTGAAAATTGAAGCTCAAGCAGCTGCTGTGTTTGCGGCGACCGGTAAACACCGGGAATACTGGCCGCAGAATTTGAAGTGCCTATGTTTGCTGTCAAAGTGGCTGTTAAGCCGGTTTGCCCCCGGGCCACGGCAACATCCCTTTGTGCTTCCGCAATACGCCTTACAAAAGCGATAGCGTCCGACCTGTTTTCATACGCCTCCGCCAAAACCTTATCGGCGTTTACTGTCATCTGGCTGATGGTTTCAGGCACTATCAAAACAATTTTTTCGTCGCCTTCCACGCCGATATAACTACGCAAGTTTAGTGTGGCTATTTCCACATCACGTTTGGCGGTTCCTTCTGCTTTCTTTGCATTCAGATGTTCTAATTGCAGCTGTAAAATCTCATTCTTAGATACTTTCCCGAGATCAAATTTTAAGTTGGCTATCTTAAGCATCTTCTCCGTGTTTATGAAGTTAGCTTCGGCCGTTTTAAGGTTCACCTGTGCCAGCAGCAAGTCAAAGAAATAGCCTGTAACAGTTATCGAAATTTGCTCCTGTGCCTGGATATAGGCTTGTTTGCTTTCATTGTACAATAGCGGCTGTATTTTATTATCCCACTTCAAACTGTTGTACTGGCCCAGGGGCTGACTTAAACCAATTGCATAAGGAACTCCATTATATTGTACCATATTACCGTTGAAATTGTCGAACCGCTGCATCTGTGTCATCCCGTAAATAGTAGCGCCGGTAGCCGTTATGGTTTGACTGAAATTTAAAGTGAGCGCCGAATTATCATAATCTATCGACTGAAATATTATCGACCCATTTGGCTGTATAACCGGCGTACTTGTTTTACTATAGCCGGGTAAATTACCGCTTAATGATAGCTGTGGCTGATAATTTGATTTATAAGTACGCCATTGCCAATACTTTGTTTCGCGCGTGGTACCGGCCTGTTTTGCCGCAATGGAATTGCCCTTTGCCATTTCAACCACCTGCGGTAAAGTAAGCCGCAGTGTATCATCGGTTAGCGAACAAAAGCCCCGGCAACTTATGCTTAAAAGAATAATTATGTATATATATTTCATTTTGTCTGAACCTCAATTTTATTGACTTACTTGATTAAATGATTTAAAACCCAATCAACTTAATCCAACTTAATCAACCATTCACTAATTGTTAACAGTTACCTCCGCTGAATTCTTAAACGCTGTCATGTCCGATGTTATCACCACGTCACCAGGCTTTACGCCATCCTTTATCTCCACATTATCAAAATTTGTGAGCCCTATATGTACCGACCGCCGTTCGGCCTTGCCATTGTTTATTACAAAAATGTCCTGTAAGGTAGGGCCTTTAAATGCGGGGCCATTGGCAACCATCATAACATGGCTATGCGTAGCAGTAACCAGGTAAACGTCGACCTTCATGTTGGGGCGCAGCTGTTTGTTGTTGCGCTCGTCCAACTGGATATCAAAAGTTATAATGCTGTTTTGGATAGACGGCGACACATTCGCCACGTGCCCGTGCAGTTGAGTATCGTTAATAAGAACAATAACAGGCAGGCCAACATGCACGTCATCAAGGGAGTTATCCGAAATACTCCCCTGTACCTTAAAGCTGCTCAGATCAGCTATCCGGGCAAGCGATTCCCCTTCTTTTATATTAGCGCCGATGTTTTTGTTTACATAGGTTACCACACCTGCACGGGTGGCAACAATATTGGCCAGGTCTAATTTATGCTGGAGGGCATTCAAGTCGCTTTGTAATATGTCCGCAGCAATTTGGGCCTCTTTGATTTCTATCTGCATGGTTTGCTGCTTGTTTTTTATTTCGTTCTCAATCTGTTTCTTTTCAAGTTGCGCCACCTTAAGGTTTAGTTCTGCCTGTTCAATACCCTCGCGTGTCCCACCGCCGGCGTTGTATAACCGCTTTGCATTTTCAACGGCATCGCCCAGGTCGCTGATGTGCAGTTGCTTAATGTCGTTGTTTGATTGTATATCAAAAAAGCTTTTATTAAGATCGAGCTTTAGCTTTTGTATCTCACTTTGCTTTGATTCAAGCTGGAATTTTTGCTTATCGTAATCGTTTTGCGCTGCCGATTTATCAAGTGTAAGTATTGACTGCCCTGCTTTTACTTTATTGCCTGCGTCCATGGTCACGTTTTTTATCGAGGCGTTAATGGGGCTGGTTATTATTTCCTCAAACTCCGGTAAAACTTCGCCTGTGGCGTTGATAGTGTTTTCAATATTGCCTACCTTTACCACCGCTGTAGTTATTTCCGATTTGTTTAGTGATGATTTAAAAGTCACTCTCACCAACCATACTGCAATAACCAATACCGCTACACTTATCAGTGTGATGATGATACCTTTTTTCCGGTTCTGCAACGAAACCTCTTGTG
Source organism: Bacteroidota bacterium (assembly GCA_013288235.1). Taxonomy (GTDB): domain Bacteria; phylum Bacteroidota; class Bacteroidia; order Sphingobacteriales; family Sphingobacteriaceae; genus Mucilaginibacter. The sequence goes on from JABDCF010000022.1 coordinate 4,994, forward strand.
TAATCTCTTTGTCCATATAATTATAGTACCTTGTATAGCCAAGTTATATGCAATAGATATACCAAAGTTAAATTATTGATAATTAAATACTTATAATTTTTATACTTTAAAAAAGCGGTCGTTATCGGACAAAAAGTTTGTAAACGGACGTTTTTTGATTTCGGATTTCGGAATTTCGATTTCGGATTGGATTTGATTTAGGCTTTATTCAAACATCTAAAATTCAAAATTCCGAAATCGAACATCCGAAATCCGAAATACCAATTATCTTTGCCCACCAATTAAATACACTATGTCTAAGAAAGACCTTTACGAATCGCCTGATTATTATCAAATAGATGAGCTGCTTAGTGATGAGCATAAATTAATACGTGCAACCGTGCGCGACTGGGTGAAAAAAGAAGTTAGCCCGGTGATAGAAGATTATGCCCAGCGTGCCGAATTTCCAAAACATTTGATAAAAGGGCTTGGCGAGATCGGCGCTTTCGGCCCAACTATCCCGGTTGAGTATGGCGGCGCAGGGCTTGATTATATGGCCTATGGTATTATTATGCAGGAAATTGAGCGGGGTGATTCGGGCATCAGGTCGACAGCATCTGTACAAGGTTCGTTAGTTATGTACCCTATTTATGCATACGGTTCTGAAGAACAAAAGAAAAAATACCTGCCCAAACTCGCTACCGGCGAACTGATGGGTTGTTTCGGCCTTACCGAACCCGATCATGGCTCTGATCCCGGCGGTATGGAAACAAATATTAAAGATGGAGGCGACCATTATTTATTAAATGGCGCCAAAATGTGGATATCAAATTCACCTTTTGCCGATATTGCTATAGTTTGGGCAAGAGATGAGAGCAAAAAAATAAGAGGGTTAATAGTTGAGCGCGGCCTGGAAGGCTTTACAACACCCGAAACTCATAATAAATGGTCGTTAAGGGCATCGGCCACCGGCGAACTTGTGTTTGATAATGTAAAAGTGCCAAAAGAAAATATGCTGCCCAATATCTCGGGGTTAAAAGGGCCGCTTGGCTGCCTTAACCAGGCACGTTATGGTATTGCCTGGGGTGCACTTGGCGCCGCAATGGATTGTTATGATACCGCCCTCAGATATGCCAAAGAACGCAAACAATTTGGCAAACCTATAGCTGCATTTCAGCTACAGCAAAAAAAGCTTGCGGAAATGATCACCGAAATTACCAAAGGCCAGCTACTGGTTTGGCGCCTTGGTACCTTAAAAAACGAGAACAGAGCCACCCCGGCCCAAATTTCAATGGCTAAGCGCAACAGCGTTGAAACTGCTATAAATATAGCCCGCGAAGCGCGCCAAATACTCGGCGGCATGGGAATTACAGGAGAATATCCAATAATGCGCCATATGATGAACCTTGAGTCGGTTATTACGTATGAAGGTACACACGACATTCACTTGCTGATAACCGGTTTAGATATAACCGGCGAAGAAGCTTTTAAATAAGAATTTCGGAATTGCAATTTTCGATTTCGGAATTATTTATTGGGAGTTGAGTGCGTGGCTTTGTGTTCTTGTGGTTAGTAGATGGCTTATGACAAAAATAGCGCTATGTTAAAGCATTCTCCCGGTTCGTTACGGGTAAGGGTGTTTTTTGCTTGTTTTATAACCTTAACCGGGTTATTTTTATTTTCATGCAATAAACCGTCTATTGCCCCATCCACCTATTCGGATTATAACAAAGTATTAGATTCGGCAAATTATTTATATGATAAAGATAAATATGAACCGGCCGTTCATTACCTCGATTCGGCAACTAACCGTTATAAAGATTTAGAGCTTCACCAAAAATTCCTGTACTACGAGTTTAAATGCAATTACTTTTTTCATCGTAAAAAAGACAACAATAAGTCGATGCTATATGCCGACAGCATGCTTAACCTTTTTGATACGGCCGAAAAGAAGCTAAAATATATGTCCGATTATGCATTTTCACACTTTTCAAAAGGTGATGTGCTTTTTGCTGAGAATAAGTACAACGAAGCGTACCAGTATTTTTACCAGGGCAAGCTTATTGCTAAAAAAGATATAAACGACTGTACATTAAGCGACTATAGCTACCGAATGGGTATGATTATGTACCAGCAAGGGCATTTCAGGCTGGCGGCGGCAAACTTTATTAGCAGTTTAAAAGAAGCAGGTGCCTGCGGCATGAATTTCAGATCGTTTTACCGGAGGCAGGAATTAATGGATAACATCGGGTTATCCTACGGGAAAATAAATGAGCCCGATAGTGCATTGGCTTTCTATTCCCAGGGACTTAATTTTATAAACACGTGGGCAGGAAGGTTCAATGAAAGGGCAAATTTGCAGGATGTGGCGCGCGCGGTGATATATGGCAATGAGGCTGATATCTATATCAAAGAAAAGAAGTTCCAGAATGCGAAAAAACTACTAAAGAAAAGCGTTGAAATTAATTTAAGAAAAGGTAATGACAACCATGACGCCGGATTAACGGAACTAAAGCTTGCGCACATCTATTTTTCGATAAATGAACCCGATTCGGCCATTAACCTGCTCAGGGTTATCCGCCCATTATTGGATAGTATAAACGACGCCGAAGCAGATACCGACTGGAACCTGCTTATGGCAAATTACTTTATTAAAAATGGTGATGCAAAAACAGGATTAAACTATTTTATTAAATATGATGCTTTAAAAGACACCGTTGTTAAACGAAACAAAGGGCTTAAGGAAGCTGATATTACCGAGCAAATAAACCGCCTGGAAAGGGAAAATGAATTTGATGCCCTAAAAAAGGACAACCAGCAACAATACCTTTATTTGAAAATTTCTATAGTTTTTGGGCTCATGTTATTGGTTATATTTTTGCTCATCCTGCTAAACTGGCGAAAATCCAAACGAAACATAAAAACCCTCGGCGCATTGAACCAACAGATAAACGATCAGAACAATAACCTTGGTAGTGCGCTAAACGAACTTAAGTTGAGCAGCCAGGAAAAAGACCGTATCCTTCGCACCGTAGCTCATGATCTCAGGAACCCTATCGGGGGCATAGCCTCATTAACCGCTGCCATAGCCAATGATGGTTTTACGGCTGAGCAGATGGAGATGATAAACCTGATAAAAGAAACATCCAACAATTCGCTTGAGTTGATTAATGAAATTTTAGAAGTGACAAATAACGGGGCAACCCTTTTAAATAAAGAATTGGTTGAAATAAATGCTTTATTAAACCATAGTGTTGAGTTATTAAGGTTTAAAGCAGCCGAAAAAGGCCAGGAAATTAAACTGGAGCTTTTAAACAAACCTGTGGAGCTGCTGATCAGCAAGGAAAAAATATGGCGTGTATTAAGTAACCTTATCAGCAATGCCATAAAATTTAGCCCGCCAGGCGCATTTATTTATGTAAACATTACTGAACAAGATAACGAAGTAATTATATCTGTAAAAGACAATGGCATTGGTATCCCCCAAAAGATAAAAAATAAAGTTTTTAACGTATTCACTGAAGCCAAACGGTCTGGCACGGCCGGCGAAAAATCATTTGGGCTTGGCCTTTCCATCAGCAAGCAAATTATCGAAAGTCATCAGGGTAAAATATGGCTCGAAAGTAGTGCCGAACATGGTACAACTTTTTATGTGAAGCTGGCAAAGGGTGTTAGCTCATAACTCCTGATTTAGCTCATAATAATGACTTATCGGCTTTTTCTTTCGGACTCCCGGACTTTTCCGACTTTCGGACTATATTTTTACTTTTATTTCGTTAATTTCCGTCCTTAATTTAGTTAGCTATAATTTGTTTAACCAAAGCGCCGTATGAATATTAAGTTTCGCCTGATCCTGATGAATTTTATGCAATTTTTTATATGGGGGGCGTGGCTGCTTACTATAGGTGAATATTGCTATCATAATAAACACTGGTCAAGTGCGCAATTTGGCGCTATATTCTCCACAATGGGTATATCGGCTATTTTTATGCCGGCTATTTCAGGGATCATGGTCGATAAATGGATCAATGCCGAAAAACTTTATGGCATTATGCATATTTTAGGGGCACTCGTATTATTTAGCATTCCCCTGATAACTAATCCTACAACTTTTTTCTGGGTGATACTGCTCAATATGGTGTTTTATATGCCAACTTTATCTTTGTCTATAACAGTTGCTTATTCAGCTTTAAAAAGCGATGGTAAAGATGTAGTAATTGACTACCCCCCAATACGGATATGGGGCACTATCGGTTTTATAGCTGCATTATGGGCAGTAAGCCTCACACATAATGAAACTTCGGCCAACCAGTTTTATATTGCTTCGGCAGTAGCCCTGGCACTGGGCATTTATGCCTTCAGCCTTCCCAAATGCCCGCCCCTTTTAAACAAAGTCGCCAATAAGTCTATCATAAACATGCTTGGTTTAAATGCTTTCGCTCTTTTTAAATCATCAAAATTTGCTGTTTTTTTCGCATTCTCTATGCTTTTGGGTGCAGCGTTACAGCTTACCAATGCTTACGGCGATACTTTTATCCACGATTTTAATAATGTGCCTGCATATAAAGACCTGATAGCAGTAAAATACCCGGCCATCATCATGTCAATATCCCAGGTATCCGAAACAGTATTCATTTTAGCTATTCCGTTCTTTCTACGAAAGTTTGGGATCAAATATGTAATGCTGTTCAGTATGCTGGCCTGGGTATTACGGTTTGCACTCTTCGCATTTGGCGACCCTGCCGGCGGTTTATGGATGCTTGTTTTATCATGTATCGTGTATGGTATGGCCTTTGATTTCTTTAATATTTCGGGATCGTTATTTGTTGAAACAGAAACAACGCCCGAGATCAGGGGCAGCGCGCAAGGCCTATTTATGATGATGGTAAATGGTTTCGGCGCATTTTTTGGAAGTATTTTAAGTGGCCTGATTATTGATAAATTTTTCACAACCGCCGACCATAGCAAAAATTGGAATGGCATCTGGCTTTGCTTTGCAGGCTATGCTTTGATTATCGCTATTATTTTCCCGTTTGTTTTCAGGTATAAACATAATGTGGCGCTTAAGCATGCCCCGGCACTCACATAAATTGTTTTTAATTATTAAAGCTAAACTGTTTATCCATTTAACTCATCGATGAAAAAACACTACCGGAAAGAAAATGACTGCCTCAACTGCGGCACAACTTTAGCAGGCAAATTCTGTTATAACTGCGGGCAGGAAAATCTTGAAGTAAAAGAAAGCTTTGGCCACATGATGAATCATGCCGTAAGTGATTATTTTCATTTCGACCACCAGTTTTTTCATACTTTAAAACCACTTCTTTTTAAGCCGGGATATTTAACAAATGAGTATATGGCAGGTAGGCGCGTTCAATACCTGCACCCTATAAAAATGTATATTTTCATAAGTATTGTTTATTTCCTTTTGTTGTTTAAAAGCGGACACGAGCCTGTAAAAATAAATTCTAATAGTAAGAAACCGGCTAATACACAAAAAACAATTGATTCCGTTAATAAGAAAATACTGAAAGACCCAAATATTTCGGTTTATGCAAAAAAGGCGATGGTAAAAAATGAGACCTTTAAATATGGGCCCATCGTTGTAAAGAAAAATAACAACAAGGACGATGATGACAATTCAGGTGGTTACTCCAAGGCGTTCACCAATCATCACGATACCACTTATCAGCAGTATTTAAATACGCAAAAAAAATTACCCCCGTCAGAAAGAGACGATTTTTACACGCAATTTGTTAATAAGAGGATGTTTGCCTACAAAGCAAAATATGGATCGAGGGCTAATGAGGTTTTCCTGGAAGAACTTAAACACAATATTCCCAAGATGATGTTCGTATTGCTTCCACTGGTCGCTTTGATACTAAGGGTAACGTTTTGGAGAAATAAAAAATTTTACGTTGAGCATCTGATTTATACCTTCCATTTGCATTGTTTCCTTTTCTTATTCCTCGCTGTCATTATGCTGCTGCAAATGGTACTTCCTGATAGCTGGGGACTTACCGACTGGCTTAGCGGACTTTCAACCCTATATATTATGTGGTACATCTATCGGTCGCTCAGGGTTATGTACTATCGTTCCAGGTTCCGTACAATTACAAAGATGATCGGAATGTCATTTATTTATCTTGTTGCTTTTGTATTTTGTGTTCTTCTTGTGTTCGTAGTTACCGGCCTCACGGTAGCCTAATAAAAGTAATAAATTAGTTTCCGCAAGCACTTAGGGCTTCTTTTGGTTTCCCTGTGTTGTCAAAAGCACCGCGGTCGTAGCTCGATATTTCAATTAGTTGTACCGCTAAAGGCATCCATGGCTATAGTCGGTTTGCCAGTAGGGTCAAATGCACCAAGACCATAAGACTGCCAGTTGTTATAAGCTTCGGGCTCCCAATAAAAAACGCCCAAACCATTGCCGTTAGCTACTGAATTAACTTTGGTAATAATATCTGTCAGAAAACTTTGCGATGCTGACGCAGGGCTTTCGGGCATACCCACTTCAACAAGCATTACGGGGGTTGAGTACCTGGCAATTAAGGTGTTGATATTTGCGAGACATTCGCTATCTGTTACCGACACACTTGAAGTTTCGTAGGAAGGGTAAAGCGACATACCGATGATGTCCCATTGGGCGCCATTTGCTTTTAACCCGTCAAATACATATTCGAATAAGCTATTATCATAGCCATTTGCAACATGTACTATTACTTTTATATTGGAGTTAACTGATTTAACTGCTGTATAACCGGCTTCAACAAGCGCAGCGAAGTTAGCCATGCTGTTGGAAGCGTTGCCTAAAGGAAACAGCATACCATTGTCTGTTTCGTTGCCTACCTGCACCCAGGTTGGTGTAACGCCGTTTAATTGCAGCGTGTCCAACACCCCGACAGTATAGTTCTTCATTGCGGTTATCAAATGTGGCAGGTCTAACGAAGCCCATGCCGCCGGTGTATTCTGATCGCCCGGATCGGCGAAGGTGTCGCTGTAATGAAAATCTAACAATACTTTCATACCTGCACTTTTAGCACGTATCGCTTTAGCCACTACATCGGCAGTATTGTTCCATCCTGCGGTAGGGTTAACCCATGCACGTAAGCGGATAGAATTGATACCCAGGCTCTTCATAAGGGCAAACAAGTCCTGCTGGTTTCCATTTTTATCATAGAACTTGATGCCTGATGATTCCATTTGCGTAACCCAGCTAATATCAGCCCCTTTGGCAAACGTACTGGCAACAACGGGTGGCGTATAGGCGGGGGTGGTTACGGGTGTCGGGGTTGGCGTATTTCCTTTTTTTGAACAGGATAAAATAAAAAACAACGAAACGGTAGATAATACCCACAGCACTTTTTTCATAGTCGGAATGTTAGCTTTATAAAATTGGTTGAGCCGAAAGCTCGTACAAATATAAAACTCACGTTTGTAAAATAAAATGTTTGTTTGACATTTTTTATTAAATGTTACAAAAACATTTTATTCCGCACAAAAGTTCTGTCATTATGAGGCACGAAGCAATGACAGGGTGGTTATTATTGTATTTTATAATTTCCCTGATCTGTCAGGAACAGTATCCGATATAAAGTTAAAACTTTGCACCTGGTCGCCTATCATTAGCTTAAACTCCCCTGCTTCAGTAACTGTTTTACTCAAATCATTTACAAAGGCAAGGTCTTTTGAAGTAATTTTAAAAGTAACAGTTCTTGTTTCGCCGGGTTGAAGAGCTATCTTATCATAAGCCCGTAAACGCTTGGTATCCGGCGATATGCTGGCATATTGCTGGCTGGTATAAAGTAAAACGGATTCTTTTCCTTCGCGCTGCCCTGTATTTTTTACATCAACTGTAACGGTTAAGGTTTCATTTTCTTTTAAATCAGGTTTACTTAAATGCAGGTTGCTATAGCTAAATGTGGTATAGCTTAGGCCAAAACCAAATTCATAAAGCGGGTTATAGCCATGTGAATCGTCGGAGTTGCCGTTTTCAAGGTTTTTACGGTAATAGTTGTTTAATGAATTAGGGTATTTAGGGTAAGTATAAGGCAATTTACCTGATGGGTTTGCATCCCCAAACAAAATACTTGCCAGTGCATCACCGCCTTCATTTCCCGAAAAATAAGCCATCAAAGTTGCTGTTGAATGGCTTTCCGCTTCGGTCACTAATCTTGGGCGGCCCTCCGCCAAAACCAATACAATTGGTTTACCTGTTTTAGCCAGTTCATTGGCGAGTTCGGTTTGAGCCCATGGCAGGTTAAGGTCATCGATATTTCCTACGTTTTCTGTATAAGATAATTCGCCAAGGCAAAGCACTATTACATCTGCTTTTTCAGCAGCTTTTACGGCTTCTTTTACATTTTTAAGGCTGTCGAAGCCAGCGCCGGGCTCATAGCTTACATTAGCCGCTCCTATTTTTTGCTGAATGGCTTTCAGAATTGTATTCTTACCAACTGCAAAATTGTCAGATTGTTCACCCTGCCAGGTATAACTCCAGCCGCCATCAAGCGAGCGCATGGTATTAGCTGTTGGGCCGGTCACAAAAACCTTCATATCTTTTTTTAGGGGCAGGATGCTATTTTTATTCTTTAACAATGTGATCGCTTCTGCGGCGGCCTTCACACTCACCTGCCTGAATTCATCTGACCCGAATTTTGGATAATCATCAGGGTTACCAACCGGGCGCTCGAACAATCCTAACTCGTATTTTACTTTAAGTATGCGGTGTACGGCTTCGTTTATGCGCGCCATTGATACTTTGCCTTCATGCACCAGTTCTATCAAATAATTATAAAAGCTATATTCATAAGGCACCATGCTCATATCAACACCGGCATTTACAGCAATCCTCACCGCATCTTTTTGAGTAGCGGCGATATGGTGACGATCGTGCAGGTATTCAATATCACGCCAGTCACTTACGGCAATACCATCAAAATGCAGTTCGCCACGCAAAACATCAGTAAGCATATAATGGCTGCCGTGTATAGGTACGCCATTTATTTCGCCCGAATTTATCATTATCGTTTTTGCGCCGGCTTTTACGGCTTCAGCAAATGGCGGTAAAAAATATTCGCGCATGTAGCGGTCAGGTATCCATGCCGGGGTACGATCTTTACCACTTAATGGGTCGCCATAGCCTAAATAATGTTTCATACAGGCGGCAACATGGTATTTATCGCCAACATCATTGCCCTGGTAACCTCTTATTATTGATGCGCCCATGGTTTTTATCAGGTAAGGGTCTTCGCCAAAAGTTTCATAGATACGAGGCCAAAGCGGCGTTTTGCCAAGATCTAAAACCGGTGAGTAATTCCATGGAATATAGCTCGCCCGGGTCTCGTAGGCTGTGATCTCCCCTGCCCTATGTGCAATATCACGATTGAAAGTAGCCGCCATAGCAATTTCCTGCGGAAACAAGGTACTGCCGGTAGTATAGGTAACGCCATGGATAGCATCAATGCCATAAATAACGGGGATCTTCAACCTGTCTTTTGCGGCTTCGGCCTGTATGGCAGATATAACTTCGTACCAGTGTTTACGATCATAAGCATGGCCGCTTACATTCAATATGGAGCCAACATGATATTTTAAAATGGCTTCTTTTATCTTATCGGCGTCTATCTGATGAACGCCGTTAGTAGTTGTCGATACCACATCCGATGTTACTTCGGTCATCTGCCCTACTTTTTCTTCGATCGTCATTTTTGCTATCAGTGCATCTACTTTGGCATCGATAGCGCTTGCCGGTTTTTTTGATTGCGCTGCAACGAAAAGCACATTCAAGAGCATTATGTTTAAAATGATAACGATCCTTTTCATAATTGTTTGGTTTAATGGTTGATCCGTTTATGGTTGATTTGATTTATTGATCTTATTGTAGTTTTAGCCTATCCTGCAAAGCTTCAATAGCATTGGCAAGATAGGCAAATGGTGCATTCCAATTAATGGCGATCTCGTTTACGGCGTAGGCACGATAATCATCTATGTAAGCCTCATCTGGCACTGTTGTAGGCACTTTAATTTTATCCTGCATACCCGGATTGGGGCCGCCAACCAATAAACCAGGCACCGGATCGCCGCCATGGGCAACCGATGGGCGGTGGTGCGGGTGCATGGGTGTTTTGCTGCCGTAGCCTGTGACATAAGAATATCCTGTTCCATTTCTGCCTAAAATATAGTCAAGGTTATCCAATGCATAACGTAAGTATTTAGGATCGTTCGAAAGCTTATAGGCCTGTATCAAAACAACGCCTTGATTTGCCGCTACCGAATTACTGCCCCAGTTAAAATTTCGCGCCGATTTACTCATCACTGTTTGATATGCCGTTTCATCAGCGCCATTGATGAGGTTGTCCGCAAGCTCCAGTAAGCGTTTTTTTATTTCAAGCAGTTCCTTTGGCGAATTGTCACCAAACGAACTGCTGTTTTTCACCAGTGTATAGTACCCCAGCAACTTCACCTGGCTCCAGGTTGGCACAGGCATAGTTTCATCAGACAAAAGGTTAACGTTCTTTAAGAATTGCGGATTATGTGTAGTTACAAACAACTCCGAAGCAGCCCATATAAATTCATCGCTAAAATTACGGTCGCCATAAGCGCCGGTTGTTACCGCGGGACTGAATTGTTTGTTCATTGCATCCTGGTTATAGGCCACAATTGGATTTTTAGTTGCCCAGTCCCATGCTTTATTGGCCTGATTCAAACACGAATCAGCCAGACCAGGCAATTCTTTTGGAAATTTTTTAAATATCCTGCTTGCCTGTGCCATAACGGCTGCAAAATCAAGCGTGGCGGCGGTGCCTTTTTGAACTACATAGCGGGGTTCTGTACCTTTATCGGGCATCTCGAATTTATCAAATACTGCGTTGGTCAATTTATGGTAAACGCCGCCGTCGTTGGGGTCCTGCATCGTAAGCATCCAACGCAGGTTCCATAATACCTCGTTCAATACATCCGGAATATGATTCCCGCTTTCGGGGATGTTGAGTTTTACCGTTTTCATGTAGGATGGAAAATCCTCGTATAACGACAATAATGTACTTGTGCTTATCCCGCTGTTTACAACGTATTTGTTATAATCGCCGGCATCATACCAGCCGCGCGGGGATGATATGATAGTATTGGCAGGCCGTTTATCCGAAGCTGCCGATGGGTGTATTAATACGGCCGTATCCGGATGTCCCTCCGCCCTGTGCCACTTATCTGCATATTTTTCATCAAGCGGCACCGAGGCCCGCATAAAATAGTAAGCTTTTATCGAGCCGCCGGCAACACCGCTTAATACTGATTTTTTGATCTCAAACGGATGGGAACTACCAACACCAGGTATACTTAAACTATATTTACCCGGTTTGCGGTAATTAGTAAAATCGGCAATTTCAGTCGTATTCCCTGCAAAATCAGGTTTAATCGACTTTTTTAATGTGCCTGTAAATACAGTTTTTCCATTTATCGCCTGGATATAAAAAACAGTGTCCTTACTATCCAAAATTATAGCAGTTTTAGGCGCATCCGGGTAAAAGCCTATTTGATTAAAGCGGATATTTTGGTCCCCGTTTTGTTGGGCAAATGATGTTTGAACAAAAACGGTGATGGTTAATGCAAATATAAATATTGGGGCTATAATAAAGCCACCGGGAAATTTATCGCTCATTTACAATAATTATATATTAAAGGTACACTTTAACAGGTAAAACTGGCGGATAAATATATGTGTATATTATACAATAAGTATAATACTAAATTGACCTTTCATAGTTAAAACATGATACTAAATAAACAGGGCTATATTGTGGCTCTTATTTAAAAGCATCAAAATAAAAAAAGCCCGCTTTATGTAGCAGGCTTGGGAAATTTCACCGTTTTACGGAGTAAATAAATGTATTGCTAATTAAATCTTAAACAAGCTGTAAGCCAAAGTCAGGTTAAACAGGTTTACACGTGTTTGGCCTGCGCCGTAATTCTGTTTAGTTATGCCCGCTTCGTAACGCAGGTCGATAGATATTTTTTTTATATCGATGCCGCCACCGAATTGCCATGCAAAATTCTGATCCTGGTAATCAAGTGAAAATGCTTTACCAACAGCGCCACTGAAACTCTGGCTTTTATCAACTGCAAACGATAATAAAGGCCCGGTGTAAAAACGTCCGCCGATACCAAAGGCGCCTATCTTGCCGCCGATTAATAACGGCACATCAACACTGGTAAACTTAGCTGTTGTTTCGCCGCCATTTGTTGTAACGTCAACATCTTTTGAAGTTAAATACATTTCGGGTTGAAAATTAAAACCCAAAGCGCCAAACCTTGCCCAAATGCCACCAAGGTAACCAGCCTGGTTGTTTGCGCTGAAGGTTGACCCTGCAGTTGGCTGAAGGCTCGATAAATTAAATCCCCCCTTAACCCCAAACTGGAAAGATGGCAAAATTTGCGCCGATGCAAAACCGATAGTCGCAGTAATAATTGTTAATGTGAGTAATAGTTTTTTCATAAGATAATTATTGAAGGTTAGAGATAAAAAAACGAATAAAATCCCGGGATATTATAGGCAGGCTGCCTTTAAATAGGAATCCGGTTCACACCCGCATTGAAGCGAAAGTACGAACCGGACATCATGCTAGTTTCTGGAATAAAATTAGGAATTATTTAATAATCCAAATCAAATATTTTAATAAAATTTATGGCGCTAATTTACCTTGATAATAATCGAGTATCTTACTATAAATAATATAATCATACCTGGCGCTGATAAAGTTCAGGTTAGCTGCATCCAGGTTACTTTTTGTAATTAAAAACAGATCGGAAGTTATTACGCCGGAGTCTAAACGTATTTTTTGCACACGGTAACTTTCTGTATAAGCTTTTACTTCCGCATCCAGTGCCTGGTATCGGTTATATGCGTCTGCCATGTTGTAATAAGCTTGTTGAACATTTTGCCTTATTACTATTTTGGTGTTGTTCTCAATAAACTGGTCGTTTTCTAAGGTAAGCTTAGCTAAGGTCACCGCATTCTTTTTTATATGGTTTGTAAAAATCGGGAGGTTAAGGCCGAATTGAAAGTAGGTACCATAGTTGTTCCTGAACTGCTCGTAATAGCTTTGTGCATTTAAATTAGAATAATTTGTTTGTACACCACTGGCCAGGTATACCTGGGGGTACAAAAATCCTTTGGCCGATTTTACACCCTCTTCAGCGCTTTGACGCATAAGTGTTGCTGCCTTTATTTCGGCCAACTGCTCCAGCGCTGTGTTATACACCTGGTCGGGGTCGATACCATTATCGCCACGCAGGTCTTCCGCATTAAGCGGCGTCAGTTCGGCGTTTCTATTATACGGGATGTTCATCAGGTTATACAGGCTGAGTTTAGCCGCTTCTAATGAGTTTTGCGCCTGCACCACTGCAACCTGACCGGCGGCATACGCACCTTTAAAATCAGAAAGTGTTGATGCTGTTACATTTGCCCCGTAATTTTCTTTAGTTTGTGCTATGTCCACATTTTCTTTTGCAACAGCAAGTTGAGCTTTTGTTTGTCCTAAAATTTCAATCGCGTCCAATACCTGTAAATAATTGGTTATAACGTTAACGATGACAAGGTCTTTGGCTGCCTGAAAATTCATTTTACCCGATTGAAAAGCCAGCTTAGTTTGTTTAACAGCATTTTGAAGGGCCAGGCCATTAAATAAAGTTACTTGTCCCTGCAGGTTATAATTATCAGAAGTTACCGATTGTGTTATGTAAGCATTGGTTACCGGGTTCAGGGCCCGGCCCGAAGTAAGGTCACGGTTGGCACCGCCGGTTATACTTGGGATCAGGTTATCTTTAGCCTGTATAAAACCTACACGCGCTTGTTCGGCCTGCACTGAGTCCTGCTTAACTGTTAAATTGTTTTTTATAGCAAGATCAAGGCATTGCGGCAATGTTAACGTTGTGGTTTGGGCTTGTGCCAAAATGCCGCCGGCTATAAAAAGTAATGTTAAAAAATATTTACTAAATCGCATTTTATTATATATCTATTATTAGTTCAGAATTTTCGTGAGGAAGAAACTTTTCCATCCAGCAGGTCAATTATCCTTGTGCCATACTCTGCATTTTTTTCGGAGTGTGTTACCTGTATAATTGTCACCCCGTCTTCTTTATTAAGCTTGCGGAAAAGCTCCATTATTTCTACACCTTGTTTCGAGTTTAAATTACCTGTAGGCTCGTCAGCTAACAGCAACTTGGGTTTAGCTATTAAAGCGCGGGCAATGCCAACCAATTGTTGCTGGCCGCCTGATAATTGAGCAGGGAATAAATCTTTTTTACCAACGATCTGGAAACGGTCGAGGATGTCGGCTACCATTGCTTTACGCTCAGTGCTTTTGTAATCCTGGTAAATTAACGGGGTCTCGATGTTTTCATATACGGTAAGCTCGTCGATAAGATGATATGCCTGGAAAACGAAACCTATATATTGTTTATATAAAGCCGAACGTTGCTTTTCTTTAAGCTGATGAACGGCATTGCCAACAAAATAATGGTAGCCGTCCGACGGCTCGTCAAGCATGCCAATAACATTTAGGAGCGTTGATTTACCCGAGCCTGAAGGACCCATAATTGAAATAAATTCGCCTTCGTCAACTTCGAGGTTGATATCGTTAAGTACGAAATTCTTGTTCCCGCCAACCTGGTAATATTTTGATACGTGTTGTAATGATAACATCTTTTAATTATTAAATTAGTGATTTAGAGAATGAGTGATTTAGTGAATACTTATTTTTCAATTTGCTAATTTATAAATAAGTATTTAACCAAAGTCAATATCTCCATCATTATGGCACAAGTGTATCAATAACATACCAAACTATTATTATACTAATAATCAATTACTTACAAATAAAACATTTGACAAATACTGTCCGCTAACGTAACAGGAAGCGTACGGTTATGATACAGTGGGGAAGTTGGCAGCTTGCAGTAAGCAGTTTGCAGCCCACGGCCCACTGCAAACTGCCAGCTGTAAACTATTCCGAACGCAAACTCTTCACCGGGTTAGCTACGGCAGCTTTTATGGATTGGAAACTTACTGTACAAAATGCGATTAATACCGATGCAATACCTGCAAGGGCGAATATCCACCATTGAATGTCGATACGGAAAGCGTATGTCTGTAACCAGCTGTAAACGCCCCATAGGGCCGTTGGCCAGGCTATTAAGTTTGCTATTAAAACCAGTAGCAGGAAGTTTTTTGACAGCAGTAAGGTGATATTTTGAACCGACGCCCCCAATACTTTCCTTACCCCTATCTCTTTTACCCTCCGTTCAGCGGAGTGCGATGCTAAGCCAAATAAGCCTAAACAGGAAATAAATATGGCCAATCCGGCAAGAATGCCAACAATTTGGCTTACCTGATTATCTGCTTTATAAACTTCATTAAAATGGTCATCTAAAAACTGGTACTCAAACGGGTAATCGGGGTAAACGCTATCCCATTTTGATTTGATGAGGGCAATGGCCGCAGCAGTATTGCTGCCATTTATCTTAACTGATATATCCCTGAAGCCAAAGTGGCGTGCGCTTACCATAAACATAGGCTCAATTTTATATTGCAACGAATTAAAATTGAAATTTTTCGCAATCCCGACTATAGTCCCTAATGAATCAAACCCAAATGTTTGTCCCATGAGTGCGGATAAAGGCTTTTTAGGGTAATCCTTCATTAACTCTTTAGCCAGCGCCTCATTAACAATATACTGCCTGCCATCCGGCATTTTTTCGCTCGAGAAGTTTTTTCCGGCAGCTAATTTAATTTTGTACAAGCTAAGGTAATCGGTATCAACAACCAGCAACGTGGTACCAAGGTCTTGCTTCGGCCCGAAAGAAGGCCTGAATGTAACACCTGTTTGATCTAAATGGCTCCCTAAAATATCCTGCGAAGCTGTAACACCCGAAATTAGAGTGCTGCCTGATAGCTCGTTTTTGAACAGGTCGTATTTCTTAGTGGTCACTCCATCTAACGGAATGTTAACAATTTGGTCGCGGTTATAGCCGGGATCCTGGTGCTGCATAAACTTCAACTGTTTCAATACAAAAACAGTGGCTATCATCAGAAAAATCGCGCTTGAAAACTGCGTAACAACCAGTATATTCCTTAATGCGCCCTTATTTTTACCTACCTGTATGGATCCTTTTAAAACCCTTGATGCCTGGAAAGAAGATAGATAAATGGCAGGGTAAATGCCGGACAAAAGGCCAATTAAAATTGTACCGCCAAGTACAGCCAGTATAAGGCCTAAATTGGTGAATATATGGAAAGAAATATCCCGGTCGCTAAGGTTATTGATGTAAGGCAATGCCAATTCAACCAGTACGATGGAAAACAATAACGCAATAAGGGCGATTAAAACGGTTTCGCCAAGAAATTGGAATGCTAACTGGAAGCGATAGGCCCCGATAGATTTACGGATGCCCACCTCTTTGGCCCGCTCCGCAGACCGCGCCGTTGACAGGTTTATAAAATTAACACAGGCAATTATAAGTACTATAAGCGCTATGATGGCAAACAGGTTGGTTGATTTTTTATCAAACTTTTGGTAATTGATATAATCAAGCCCGATATCGGCCGAATTGGCGTGAACATCTTTTAACGGCAGTGTAAACAGCTTTATATATTTGGGGCCATCTTTCCCCATATACTTTGCCAAATACTTTGGGAATTTATTATCCATCAACGCCGCATTAGTACCGGGCGCCAGTTCCAGGAAAGTATCAAGCCAGTTACCCCCCCAGTTTTTCGACATACCAGGATTTATAATAGTACTGAATGAAAATAATGCATCAAATTGCAGCTGGGAGTTTTTAGGTGGGTTTGCAATTATACCTGTCACGGCAAAAATGGTAGTGTCATCGCCATAATGGGTTATCCTTTTTCCGATCGGATCGGCATCGCCAAATAGCTTTTTAGCAGTTTCCTCGGTAATTAAAGCCGAGTGTGGTTTTAACAAAACAGTTTGCCTGTCACCTTTTATAAGTTGAAAATCAAATATGTTAAGGAATGTTGAATCGACAAAAAATGCCTGCGGTAAAAATATTTTTTTAGTATCCTGCGTAAGCTGGTATTTGTTAACCCAGTGTACCCGGGTAAAATTTTTTATTTCCGGGAAATCCTGTTTCAAAGTAGGCCCCATAGGGAACATAGACAAGCCTACCTTTTGTGTAGCACCCTGGGCCCCAATGGTTTGCACCTCATTTAATTTGTAAATGTTTTTTGTATGAAAATTGTCGAAACTCTTTTCGTACGAAACAAACAACATAATTACAATACAGGCAGCCATCCCAACAGAAAGGCCGACAATGTTAATAGCCGAAAAAACCTTGTTTTTCCAGATGTTGCGCCAGGCGATTTTTAGGTAGTTTTTGATCACGGGAATAATTATTGAATTATCGAATTATTGATTTTAACTGCTTCAAAAGAGTCCTTCGGACAAGCTGCCAACTAAAAACTGCCACTGCCAACTGCTAACTGCTACTCAGACCTCAAACTCTTAACCGGATTTGTTAATGCCGCCTTAATAGCCTGGAAACTTATGGTAACCAGGGTAATAATTAACGCCATAATAGCCGACAACACAAATACCCCCGGGCCTATACTGATCTTATAATCATATTTTTGCAGCCAGCCACTTAAAAAATACAGCGCTATAGGCGAGGCTATTACACAACTTATCATTACCAATATGATAAAATCCATCGATAGTAACGTCCATACCTGTGCCACCGATGCACCCAACACTTTGCGGATACCTATTTCCTTGGTACGCTGTTCGGCAACATACGCCGCCAGCCCGAACAGGCCAAGACATGATATAAAGATAGCTAATCCGGCAAAAATTCCTGCCAACTTGCCAACAAGTACTTCAAGGTTAAATTTTTGATTGTACTCGTCGTCGACAAACTTGTAGATATACGGGTAAGCGGGGTTATAAGCATTAAATATTTTGGTGATCTTATCGATAGCGTCATGCGTTTTTACATTTGCCGATAGGCGGTAGATCACGAAATTACCGCCCCTGCCATGATTAAATACAGTTGGCTCAACAGGCGTAAAAGGCGATTCCATGAGCGCATCTTTTACAACGCCTATTATTTTTGCCGGGCCTTTTATGTCATCATAAGTGATCAATTGGTTTATCGGGTTTTTAAGGCCCATGCGTTGTATAGCGGCTTCGTTTACGATGATATTTGAGGTGTCAGCGCTCCAGTCGTTCGAAAAATCACGTCCTTGTATCAATTTCATCCCAACGGTTTTAAAATAATTGGCAGATACAGATATCCCCCCAACATTTAAGCCTTCTTGTCCTGCCGTTTTTCCCGGCCATTGCTCAATCCCGGTATGCATATAAACGCCTGTTAGCGGGCTCGAAGCTTTGGCAACACTTTCTATCATCCCGGTTTGGAGCAGGCTGTTTCTTAAAACGCCATAATTGTTGCTTAGGTCATCGCTCATATCCGTTACTACAAGCCTGTCGGCGCTATAACCTACCGGCCTGTTTTTAGCGTATTGAATTTGCTGGTAAACAATAATGGTGCTGATTATCAAAGCGATTGAGCAACTGAATTGCAGCACTACTAAAATTTTACGTGGAAGGGCGGCAGCTTTGCCAATTTGTATACTCCCTTTTAAAACCTTAACCGGGTTAAACGATGATAAATAGAAAGCCGGCCTGCTTCCCGCTGCCAGGCCGGTTATTAAAACGTATAACATCATAAGGCACCAAAAAACAACACTGCCATAGGGAATGGCTATAGCGCTGCTTGTTATTTCGTTAAATGCAGGCAAAGCCAACTGAACGAACACAACGCTTAGCAAAAAAGCAACGAATGTTATCAATATCGACTCTGTTAAAAACTGGAATATCAGGTCTTTGCGCTGCGAACCTATGGCTTTTCGTACCCCGACTTCCCTCGCCCGTTTTTCTGACCGCGCGGTCGAAAGGTTCATGAAATTGATACAGGCAATAAGTAATACAAGTATCCCTATGATGCTAAACATGCGCACATAGTCGATGAAACCGCCAACTGCCTTGCCATTTTTAAAATCAGAATAAAGGTGCCAGTCTTTTAATGGATGAAGTATTACCTCGGGCTTTGCTACGCGCATTTTGGGTGCGTGGTCGTAAACTATATTTTTTATTTTAGGGGCTAACAAGGCATAATTGACGCCAGGCTGCAATTCAACAAATATTTGAAAAGAGTTATTATACCATTGTGTGCTGGCATTTTTCATCCATTCCTGCGTTAATTCACCATAGCTGAACGGGAGTAAATAGCTAAATTGGATCGATGAGTTTTTGGGTACATCCTTAAGTATGCCGGTAACTTTAACGTCATGCTGGTTATCTATCCTGACGGTTTTATTTATGGGATCAGCATCTCCAAATAGAGCTTTAGCCGTTGATTCTGTCAGGACAATAGAAAACGGATCATTTAAAACGCTGCCTGCATTTCCCCTGATCAAGGGGAATCTGAACATTTTGAGAAAATCCGATCCTATAGATGCCCCGCTGATATACAATTTTTTATCCCCAACCAACAGGTCATGGGAACCCATCCAGTCGGATACCGCTACGTATTTGACTTCGGGATACTCTTTTTTAAGAATACCAGCTGTTGGTACCGATATTGCGGTTTGGGTATGTGTACCGCTTTGCTGTTCGGTGTTATTCAATTCCACCTGGTATAACGATTTATATCCCGGCAAAAATTTATCGTACGAATATTCATTGATGACCCAAAGGGCGATCAACAACGCCACAGCCATTCCGGCGGCAAGGCCAACAATATTGAGCGCGCTGTAAACTTTATTGTTCAGCATATTGCGCCAGGCGATCTTTAAATAATTCTTTATCATAAAGTTTGTTGATGTTATAAATACTTAAAATATATACCAAAAAACTAAAACATTAATAATCAATATATTAATGACTATATTGTATACGAATGCGTTCGTAAGTGTAACAGTAGGTGTACGGTTATGATACAGGTTTTTCGATAGTTGTTTATAGCAACAGCCTACAGCAAACTTATTTTACAAAAGATGCAACCTATTGAAATAAAAGATTGTCTTTTATGAAAATTAAAGACACGAGATGAAAACTTACCTGCTATTATTATTTATTGCCTGCCAAAGCTGTGTTGCTTTAGCGCAGGATAACTGGGATAAAACTCCTTATGAAACAAAATCGTTGGCAAACGATGGTATAAAAGATGTGTTTGTTGAAACATCGGGCGGCAGTATCACTGTTAGCGGTGCATCAGGCGAAGCGCCACGGGTTGAAATGTATGTTCGGGGTAATAACAACAGCGACCTTTCACGGGAGGATATCAAAAAGCGCCTTGATGAAGATTATATAGTTGACGTTTCGGTTAGCAACCATGAATTGCATGCCAGGGCTAAAAGGAAACATGATGGTATGAATTGGGACTGGAGAAGGCAACTGAGTATTTCTTTTAAAATATTCGTCCCAAAACAGGTGAATACCCATTTGGAAACCAGTGGCGGCAGCATTCACCTGGATAATTTATCCGGCGATGAAAACTTCAGTACCAGCGGCGGCAGTTTGCATGTTGATGCCCTTACAGGTATGATAAAAGGCGAAACGTCGGGCGGCAGCATCGAAGTATCCAATTCGGGCAGCAATATTAATTTAGAGACCAGTGGCGGTAGCATACACGCCAGCAGTTGCCAGGGCAAAATACATTTGGAAACATCAGGTGGTTCGTTGCACCTCGACGGCCTAAAGGGCAATATCGATGCCAATACCAGCGGTGGCAGCATCGAAGCAAATAATATTGAAGGCGAATTAAAGACAGGCACATCGGGTGGAAGCCTTAATTTAAGCCGTTTATCATGCAGTCTTGATGCTTCAACCAGCGGCGGCAGCATAAACGCTGAAATAATACATGCCGGTAAATATGTTAAGCTTGATGTAAGCGGTGGTCACGTTGACCTGCGCCTGCCTGCAAAACAAGGTTATGACCTTAACCTTTCGGCAAACAGGATTACCAAACCCGATAACCTGAGCGGGTTCAATGGTGAATGGGAAAAAGACCATGTAAGAGGCAGCATAAACGGCGGCGGCATACCAGTAAATGTTGACGCCAGCGGCCATTTAGATATAACTTTTAATTAGAGATTGGGTAGTGATTAGAGGTTAGAGATCAGAGATTAGTTTCTTGAAAGTCCGAAAGGAAGGGTATGGTACATATCCTTTAACTTTCGGACTTTCAGGTTTTATTAGGTTCCCATTTTTTTCTAATCTCTAATCTCCAATTAACTAACCTCCAATACCACTGTATCATAACCGTACACCGGGTGTTACGCCTGCGTACAGTTGTAAATATTACTAAAAAATAAGTATTTGATTATAAGTTGATTAGCTGTTTGGTATATGTTTTAAACTAATCCGTTAGGAAACAGGGCAAAATTTGTTTGCCCTGGTTTTGCAGTTTAAGATAAAATTGAATTAATGCACTACCAAACCGGCTTATTATGATCAGGAACTTTATTATCACCGCATGGCGGAACCTTAAAACCAACAAGGCATTCTCGTTTATAAACGTGTTTGGTTTAGCTGTGGGCCTTACCTGCTGTATGTTTATAGGGGCGTATTTATACCAGGAATTAACTTATGATACCTACCCCGTTAATGCAAAACAAATTTACCGCGTTGCACTTCATTCCAACGGAACTAATGCCGCTGCAGATTTCCCGAGCGTTGATCTGGCGGTAGGGCAGGGCATAAAAAATGCATTCCCCCAGGTACTTGCCACTACTCGCCTTACCCACCTGGGGCCGGCATTTGTAAAATATGAAGAAAGGCAGTTTAAAGAAACAGGAGTAGCGCTTATCGATTCCAATTTCTTTCAAATGTTCTCCATCCCGCTGGTCGAAGGGGATACTAAAACAGCGCTTAATGCGCCAAACAGCCTTGTAATAACAAAAGCATTTAAACAAAAGTATTTTGGCGGTTCCCCGGCACTTGGCAAAGCAATTACCATAGGGAACAGCCTGGTAAAAGTAACAGGCGTTATAGATAAAGTGCCTGATAATTCACATTTTCATGCCGATGCCTTTATAAGCCTGGTAACGTATGTTACGCCATCGACCAAACAAACCTGGAGCAATGTTGGCGATTTCACCTACCTGTTACTGGATAAAAACGCTGATCCTAAAAAACTCGAAGCTGGTTTCCCCCAACTGGTGGCCAAATTTGTGGTGCCCGAAATTCAGCATGATATGGGCGTAAGCCTGGTCGAGGCGCAAAAATCAGTCAACACATTCCTGTTTTTCCTGCAGCCGCTTACAAGTATCCATTTGCATTCGGCCACTAAGTACGAGTTTGAGGCCAACGGCGATATCCATTACGTTTATATATTCGGCGCACTGTCCATATTTATTCTCCTGCTGGCCTGTATCAATTTTACAAACCTTTCTACAGCAAGCGCTACTAAGCGCGCTAAAGAAATCGGTATCCGCAAAGTATTGGGCTCGGCAAAAAACAGGCTGGTTTGGCAATTCCTTATCGAGTCGGTGATGCTTACTCTTTTGGCCATGCTTTTTGCTATAGGTTTTGTTTACCTGCTGCTGCCTTATTTTAATAGCCTGGCAGGCAAACACACCGGTATAGGTTTCTTTTTAAGTTACAGAGCGATTGCTTTGGAGCTTGGCTTAACATTATTCGTAGGCATAGTGGCCGGCATTTACCCAGCTTTTTTCCTGTCATCATTCCAGATCATTGCCATATTAAAAGGCAACGGCGGCGGCCAGCCCGCAACAAAAGGTGCGTTACGCAGCAGTTTAATTGTCTTTCAGTTCGCCATATCTACCGCGCTCATTATTGCAACTTTCGTTGTTTATCAGCAATTGCATTTTATGCAAAACAAAAAGCTTGGCTACGATAAAGACCAGGTGCTGGTGATAAATGATACCAATACGCTCGGCACCAACATAACAGCCTTCAGACAACAACTTCTAAATGATAACCGGGTGGTAAATGCCACCATATCGGGCAATGTACCGGGTTACAACAATATGGGCGGAACCGAAGTTTACGCAAAAGAAGTTGCAGATAAGGGCTCACGATCCGAAATACAGATCGGTATTTATTGGATCGAAGATTCTTATATTCCCACGTTAGGGATGCAAATAGTTAAAGGCCGCAATTTCTTCCCGCCGTCGCCTGTTGATTCCATATCGGTTATCATAAACGAAGCGGCTGTACGCGACCTCGGTTTTGGAAATACGGATCCTATCGGTAAAACCATCATCCGCTCGGGGCAGCGTCATTATAACATAGTTGGTGTAGTAAAAGATTTTAACTATACCTCGGCGAAACAAAAAATCGCCCCCCTTATGATGTTGCCATCCACCCGCAGCACGGGGTCAATAATAGCGCGCATAAAAACTGCTGATATTCATCGGTTAATAAATGACATTAAAAACGAGTACGGCGCTTACAATGCCATCGCGCCTTTCAGCTATTCGTTCCTTGACGACCAGTTTGCAACCTTATATAGCACCGAAGAGCGTACAAGCCATATTTTTACCACATTCTCGGTCATAGCAGTTATTATCGCCTGCCTGGGCTTGTTTGGTTTAGCAGCATTCATGATACGGCAGCGTGTAAAAGAAATTGGCATTCGTAAGGTTTTGGGTGCAACCACCGGCAGTATTACCGTTATGTTATCAAAAGAATTCTTAAAGCTGATAATTATAGCAGCACTCATATCCTTCCCGCTCACCTGGTACGCCATGAGCAAATGGCTACAGGATTTTGCCTACAGGATAACCATACAGTGGTGGGTTTTTATAGTAGCAGGTGTAATAGCATTGTTGGTGGCAGCAATAACCATTAGTTTTCAATCCATCAAAGCAGCGCTTGCAAATCCGGTGAAGAGCTTGAGGAGTGAATAGGTAAGTAGCAGTTTGTAGTAGCAGTCGGCAGTTAGCAGTTAGCAAGGATGTTTTTTGTTTATAGCAGGAAATTAAAACCAAATAATTAAATCAATAATTCAGTAATTCAATAAATCAATAATTAAAATGATAAAGAACTATTTGAGGAGCGCCATTCGTAATATCAAAAGGCACCCGTTTATTTCGTTCATCAATATATTCGGGTTAACCGTTGGTTTAACCTGTTGCCTGCTTATATTAAGCTATATTATTAATGAACGCAGCTATGATAAATACAATAAGAATGCAGAAGATATCTATCGTGTAACACGCATATTTTATTCGGCGCCTAATGTGGAAAGCCTGCATTTGAGTTCGATAGCCCCTGCCTTTGGCCCGCGATTGACGGCAGCATTTCCGAATATTAAGGAGATGACGCGGACTTTACCCGCCGGCACTACATCTTTCCGGTATAAGGAAAAATTATTCAACGAGCAGAATACTTTTTTTGCCGATCAGAACTTTTTTGACTTTTTTACAGTGCCCGGACTGAAAGGTGACGCGCATAAAGCCCTTACGGAGCCGTACAGCGCTATGCTGACACCTGAAATCGCAAAAAAATATTTCGGCAATGATGACCCTATCAATAAAGAGATCATCCTCGGTGGCAATAAACACGCTTTTAAAATAACAGGCATTTTTAGCCCGCTCCCGGCAAACTCGCATATGCACCCCGATATCCTGGTTTCATTCAGCACGCTGAACGACTCGACCATTTATGGCGAAAAGCAGTTGGCCACAAACTTCGGTAACAACTCGTTTTACACCTACCTTATGTTTGCAAAAAATGAAAATGTAGGACGTGTAAGGGCGCAGCTTCCAGGTTTTTTGGACAAATATTGCGCCGCCCTTGGTGCGCCGGCCAACCTGAAAGTACATAATACAACCAGCCTTACGCTTCAAAAGCTCACCGATATCCACCTTACTTCGCACCTCGATGATGAGATCGAGGAAAACGGAAGCTCAACCCGTGTCTATATTTTTTCGGCGATAGCGCTGTTTATCCTGCTGATCGCGTGTATTAACTACATGAACCTTTCTACGGCACGCTCGGCGCTGCGGGCAAAAGAGATCGGCATCCGCAAGGTTGTAGGGGCGTTGCGCAAAGAGATCATCGCCCAGTTTTTAAGCGAATCGGTTTTAATAACATATATTTCGCTGCTGATTGCCTTTGGACTGACCGTGCTGTTGCTGCCGGAAATTAACAACATGTCGGGTATTAAGTTAAGTTTTAGTAGCCTTTTAAACTGGCATATTTTACTTCCTGTGCTTTTAATGCCCTGCGTTGTCGGGTTAATCAGCGGTATTTATCCGGCGCTGTTTATGTCATCTTTTATCCCGGTGAAGGTTTTAAAGGGATTGTTTAAAGTTCAAACCAGCGCATTTTCATTCCGCAAGGTACTGGTGGTGCTGCAATTCTCGGTTTCAATCATTTTAATTGTTGCAACTACGGTAGTTTTCAAGCAATTACAGTACATTCAGGACAAGGATATTGGTATAGATAAAGACCATGTTTTAACAATGCAATATGACGGTGGGCTGGACAAGCAGTTTTATGCTTTTAAGGCTGATTTGCTGAGAAATCCTAATATTGAAAACGTCGGGCGTTCTTCACGAATCCCATCAGGCCGGTTGCTGGATGACCAGGGTGCATCTGTTTTGGAAGGAGGGTCGTTTCAGCCATTGAAGGTTGATTTAAAACAAATAGCTGTTGATGAAGGCTTTATTCCAACTTTTGGGATAAAAATGGCGGCAGGACGTAATTTTTCGCACGACATAAAAACCGATTCCAATAAATTTATCATTAATGAAACCACGGTAAAAACATTAGGATGGGGAACGCCTGAAAAAGCCCTGAATAAACAGATAAAATATGGCAATGTTACAGGCAATGTAATTGGGGTGATGAAAGATTTTCACTTCGAATCGCTCCATCAACCCATTGTCCCTATGATCCTGATACTCCAGCCTTACGGCAGGCTCTCTATTAAAATAGGCGGCCATAATATACAATCGTCTGTAAGTTCTATTCGCGATACCTGGCAACGCTACCTGCCAACTGTACCCTTTGATTTTTCATTCCTGGATAAACGCTTCGACGAACTTTACCGCAGCGAACAGCAACAGGGCACCCTGCTCACAATATTCGCCTGTATTGCTATATTTATTGCATGTTTAGGTTTATTCGGCTTATCGGCTTTTACAATAACCCAGCGCGTTAAAGAAATAGGCGTACGTAAAGTATTGGGCGCCAGCATACCGCAAATTGTTACCGAGCTGTCAAAAGACTTTTTGAAGCTGGTTTTGATAGCGGCAGCAGTGGCCATCCCGGTTGCGGTTTACGTGATGAACAAATGGCTGGTGACCTTTGCATCGCGGATTGCTTTGAGTTGGTGGATATTAGCCGCCGCAGGTATCATCGCGCTTATTATCGCATTTGCAACTATAAGTATTCAATCAATAAAAGCAGCAATGGCAAACCCGGTGAAGAGCCTTAGAAGTGAGTAATGGGCAGTTTGCAGTTAAAAATCAATAATTCAGTAATTCAGTAATTCAGTAATTAAAATAGCTGCATGCTACAAAACTATTTCAAGATCGCCATCAGGAACTTAACACGCCAGAAGTTATTTACCCTGATCAACATTTCAGGCCTTGCCATTGGTTTGGCCGTTTGTATGATGATAATGCTTTATGTGGCGCATGAACATAGTTACGATTCTTTTCATAAAAATGCCGACCGTATAGTTACGCTTCGCGCCAGAGTTGTTTTGAACGCCAATATCCGCATTGCAGAAAGCTTTAGTGATGCAACGGCGCCTGGGTTAAAAGAAGCGGTGCCGTCCGTTGAAAATTCTGCCGCTTGTTTCGATTACTTTATGCCCGTTGTGATAAACAATGCTTCATCGCCGCAATCAAAATTCAACGATGATAAGCTTTTGTATGCTGATGCCGGTTTCTTTAATTTTTTTAGTTTTAAATTATTAAGCGGCCAGCCGGGGAATGTGCTCAGTAAACCTTTTTCGGTGGTTATTTCGCGGGACATGGCAAAAAAGTATTTTGGCGATAGCAACCCTGTAGGTAAAGTACTTACCATTAAAACCGATGGGCCTTACAACTACCAGGTTACTGGCGTTGCCGAAAATGCCCCTTCAAACTCGTCCATCAAATTTAATTTTATTGCCTCAGCTTCCAGCTTACGGCAGATCAAAAGCCCGTTCCCCTATTTAAGCGGCCAACCAAAGCTTGGAGGGGGCATTTATAATGTTTACCTGTTACTAAAGCACCCCGGCGATACGGTTAAAGTTTTAAGCAGTATACAGGCGATGCTCAAACAGCACCCATTATTACCGTTAAGGGCAAAACCTACCTTTTCGCTCCCGTTAATTACTGACAAACATTTAAATGCCCGTATCGCCGATGACTCTACCGCCGATAATGCTAATGTAAAGTACCTTAAAACATTTCCTATTGTAGCCGCGCTGATATTGTTACTGGCGCTGTTTAACTACATGAGCCTTTCTACTGCGCGGGCCACAGTGCGGGCCAAAGAAGTTGGTGTGCGTAAAATATCCGGCGCAAGCCGCAAAACATTGGCCGTTCAATTTTATACAGAATCGGCTGTATTTACTTTTATAGCTTTTATAATTGGTTACCTGCTTTGCTACCTGTGTAAACCATGGTTTTTAAATGTATTGCAGCTTAAAATGGACAACTCGTTTTTGTACAGCCCCCAAGTGTTGATGTATTTGGCGGGACTATTGGTTTTGACCATTTTGGTAGCCGGCTTTTATCCCGCTTTGGCCTTGTCGGCCTTTAAACCGATAATTACCCTCAAAGGCAAAATGAGCAAACAGGCCGGCGGTGTAGTTATCAGGAAGATATTTACCACTTTACAATTTGCTATTTCTATCGCGCTGATCATTTGCGGGATAATCATCGACAAACAATTGTATTTTTTCAGGCATACCGATTCGGGTATGGACCGCAGCAATGTAGTTATGCTGGCTATACCGGGTGATTTTGGAAAAAAATATCAGCCGCTAAAAAAAGAGATCAGTTCCCTGGCCGGGGTAAGCGAGGTAGCCACATCAAATTATACACTGTTCGGGATGTATGATTGGTCTGACCATAAAACTAAATCGGGTGACAGTACTATACGCATGTATTGGCAGTCCGTTGACCGTAATTTCATATCCGTATTAGGTTTAAAATGGAAGTTTCCGCCAACGGCGGGCACCGAGCTGGGAAAACCCAATGATGTGAAAGCAATTATTAACGAAGCGGCTGTTGATAAGTTCAATCTTGGCGAGAACCCGGTTGGGCGTTCCCTCCCTTCGGATAATGGCGGCAGCGGAATACCGGTTGCCGGGGTGTTGAAAGACTTTAATTTTCAGTCGATGCAATATGCTGTGGCGCCTTTTGCGCTTTTCGTAGTGCCGGATACCGCAACATGGTCGATGCCCGGGTGTAGCCTGTATGCAAAGATAAAGCCCTATACAAATTTGCCTACGCTCATCGCATCTATGCAAACGATCTATAAAAAGTACGATGCAAATGCGCCGTTGAGTTGTTCCTTTGTTGATGACGTTTTTGATGCGCAATATAAGGCCGAAGAAAGACTGGCATCCATATTCAGCGTATTTACGGGCCTCACTATTTTACTTGCAGCGCTGGGTCTGTTCGGTCTTGCTGCGTTTACTATTGAACAGCGTACAAAAGAGATAGGTATCCGCAAAATATTGGGCGCGAGTTTATCGACAATTGGGGTGATGCTATCGAAAGATTTTTTAAAGCTGGTGCTGCTGGCCATAGTTATTGCTTCGCCAATAGCCTGGTGGACTATGAACAAATGGTTGCAGGGGTTTGCATATAAAATACCTGTTGAATGGTGGATGTTTGCGACTTCAGGACTAGTCGCCATAGTAGTTGCAGTACTAACCATCAGTTACCATGCCTTTAAAGCCGGCGTTGCTAACCCGGTTAATAGTTTAAGGTCGGAGTAGCAGTTGGTAGTGGCAGTTTTTAGTTTGCAGTAGACAGCAAAAGATAAGTTGAAAGCAAAAGAAGAAAATTCAATAATTCAGTAATTCAATAATTGCCTGTTCTATGTTAAAAAATTATTTAAAAATCGCATTCCGGGGGTTTTGGAAGCACAAGCTTTTTACCTTCATCAACATTATTGGGCTATCTATAGGCATCAGCGCGGCGCTGGTAATTTACCTGATAGTACATTTTGATTTTACATTCGATAAGTTCCATCCCAATGGCGACCGTATTTATCGTGTAGTATCAAATTTTACCTTCCAGGGTGAAGTGGGCCACAATAACGGTGTTTGCGGGCCATTACCCGGGGCGGTAAGAAGCCAGGTGCCGGGCGTTGAGGTAACAGCGCCATTTTTTACGCTATCTGAGCCAAATGTTTTTGTGCCTGGCAAGAGAAATGTTCCCATTAGATTTAAAAACCAGGAAAATGTGGTCCTTGCTGATCCACAATATTTTAAACTATTTAATTATAAATGGCTGGCAGGTTCGTCAAAAGATGCGCTAAATGCACCGAACCAGGTGGTATTAACGTCTGAACAGGCACAAAAATATTTTCCGTCAACACCGTACAACCAAATGATAGGCAAAGTTGTTACTTACGATACTATAAAAACTACTGTTACAGGTATAGTACAAACTATAACCCAAAATACAGACTTTACTTTTCACGATTTTATATCTTATAGTACAGGCACAGTAAATAAAGATCTGCAAGGCCAGTTGCAGCTTACCGAATGGGAGAGCACTAATTCGGCTTCGCAGTTTTTTATCAGGCTATCGCCGCAGGCTAACGTTGCCCATATTGAGAAATTAATAAACGGCATCCTGAAAAAGAACAGCCCCCCAAAACCGGAGGATAAAGGCAATACACATGGCTTCAGTCTGCAACCATTGAGCGACCTGCATTTTAATGCAGACTATGGTAACTTTGACAGTGGGCATATTGCCAGCAAAAAAACATTGTATGGCTTGCTGGTATTAGCTGTATTCCTATTGGTACTTGGCTGCATTAATTTCATTAATTTAACTACTGCGCAGGCAACCCAAAGGGCAAAAGAGATTGGCATCCGCAAAACCATGGGGAGCAGCCGTACACAGTTGGTTATACAGTTTTTAAGCGAAACCTTTTTAGTAACGCTCATAGCCGTTTGTATTTCGGCAGCATTAGCGCCTGTTGTGTTAAAACTTTTTGCTGATTTTGTCTCACCCGGTGTTAAAGCCGATTACGTGTCGCAGCCGGGGCTTATCCTGTTCTTATTATTATTAACTATAGTTGTAAGCGGTTTATCCGGTTTTTATCCGGCTATCATGTTGTCGGGCTACAAACCTGCCCTGGTACTTAAAAATCAGGCGACTTCAAACAGTAGCAAAACACGTAATGCATGGCTGCGTAAATCGTTAACCGTTACGCAATTTATTATAGCCCAATTTTTTATAATGGCTACTGTACTGGTGAGCAAACAAATTTATTATGCTTTGCATAAAGACCTCGGCTTTAAAAAGGATGCCATTATCATCATAAACTCGCCATGGAAAAACAGGACTTTAGCACGTAACATGGTATTTGTAAATAAACTACATGCCATACCTAACGTGGAGATGGTGAGCATTGGCGGTGCGCCGCCTTCATCAGGTAATACCAACTCAACCAATGTTACTTATAAAGATGGCAAAAAAGAGATAAAGACTGATGTCCAGTTAAAATTTGCCGACGAGAATTATATGAAGGTATATAAGCTGAGGCTGCTGGCTGGCCGCAGTTTACAGGCTTCGGATACTTCGAAATCAGTAGTTATAAATGAGTACTATACAAAAGTCCTCGGTTTCAGGAACCCTGCTGAGGCTATTGGGAAAAACCTCGATCATTTTAACGGCGCTAAAAGTTTACAGGTGGTAGGCGTAATCGCTGATTTTTACCAACACTCTTTGCATGAACCGATAAAACCCCTGGCGATTTACTGTAGCATGCCTAATTCCCGGTGGCAAACAGGTACTTTCCATATAGCCTTAAAACCTGAAGCTTCGGGCAGCAATGATTGGAAAACGTCCATTGCCGGTATGGAAAAAGCATGGAAAGCGGTTTATCCTGATGATGACTTTGAATATCACTTTTTTGATGAAACGATAGCCAAATTTTATGAGACCGAGCAGCATACCTCTACCCTACTGAGTTGGGCAACCGGCCTGTCGATATTTATCAGTTGCCTGGGTTTATTGGGGCTTGCCATTTATACCACCAACCAGCGCACCAAAGAAATTGGTGTACGCAAAGTGCTTGGGGCTACCGTTTCACAAATAGTTACGTTATTGTCAACTGAACTGGTATTACTTATCCTGTTGGCCTTTGTAATTGTAACGCCTATAGCCTGGTGGGCAATGAATAAATGGATGGAAGGCTTTGCAGACAAGACAATCATCAGCTGGTGGATATTTGCTGCAAGCGGGGCTGGAATGTTATTGACAGCGGTATTTACGTCAAGTTTCCAAACCATAAAAGCAGCTATTGCCAACCCGGTTAAGAGTTTGAGGTCTGAGTAGCAGCAGGTAGTAGCAGTTGGCAGTTCTTAGTTGGCAGTTTGCAGTTAAAAATCAATAATTCGATAATTCAGTAATTCAATAATCACCCCTTCCTCATGATAAAAATCAACCTAAAACTGGCGTTCCGGAATATTTTCAGGAATAAACTGTACACTGCCATCAATATTATTGGCCTTGGCGTGGCCAGCGCGTTTTGCATATTGGTTTACCTGTATGTAAAAAATGAACAGTCGTTTGACAGGTTTCATGATGATGAGAACCGGTTATATCGGGTAGAGGAAACTGATATCTTCAGTTCGTTACGTGCGAAACCGCAAAAAAGCCTCTTCTCGGGCTTAATGAAGGATGCCGAACAAAAAAACATGATCCAGACCCCAACAGCGCTGGCGGTTGACCTAAAAAAGGATTTTCCGGAAATCGAAAATGCCATTAGGCTGAGCGGTATTGGCGATGAAACCATCAAAGTTGGCGATCAAAGCTTTAAGGAAAAAGGCGATAACCTGACTTATACTGATGCCGATTTTTTTAAGGTGTTTAATTTCCCTTTGATAAGCGGTAACCCTTCAACAGTAATGTCGGGCCTGAACCAGGCCGTGATCAGCGAACGTTTGGCTAAGAAATATTTCGGTAATGATAACCCGGTAGGAAAAATACTTTTGATGCCAAATGAAAGTAACCACCCGCCATTAATTGTAAGCGGAGTATATAAGAATTTTCCTTCAAACTCAAGCTTTCAGTTTGATATGATATTGCGAATGGAATCAAACCCTGATTATAAGGATAATTATGCCAGGGGGGTAAATTCATTTAGCGATCCATTAGTTATAAAGCTAAAAAAGGGTGTTGATGCCGCAAAATTCCAGGCTAAACTGGATGCTTTTGCTAAACAATATTTTAAGTCAGTATTGGAAGTCATGAAAAAAAGTGACCCCAAAACACACTACGAGGACATGCATATCATTTTGCGGCCATTTGCCGACGCCCATTACAACCAGGCAACAGGGTGGTACCATTACTCTGATCTGAAAAATATTTACCAGCTGGTGTGCCTCACGATTGTTATTTTATTTATTGCCTGTTTAAATTATATTTTGCTTACGCTCACCAGCGCCATCTCCCGGTCGCAGGATGTAGGCGTACGTAAAACCATCGGCGCAGGCCGGGTACAGATCATCGTACAATATTATACAGAGACCCAAGTGCTTGCCTTTATTGCCGTAATAGCGGGCTTTTTGCTTTCAGTAATATGCCTTCCATTTTTCAGCAGCTTAACCGGGACAAATATCAACTTGTCTAATTTTTCGTTTGGCACTATTGCATTGTTCTTGTTTATTTTAGGCCTGGCATTGGGGTTACTTGCTGGTGTTTATCCGGCATTGGCTATGTCGGGGTTGAAGCCCTTGAATATTATGCGTGGTTTTTCCGCCTACCGGATAAATCCAATTTTGTCAAAATGTCTTATTGTGTTGCAATTTACCGTGTGCATAATAATGGTTATCTCAACATTGGCTATCAATAAGCAGGTGCATTTCCTCAATGAAAGCGATATGGGTTTTAATAAAGATGAAATATTAATGATGCGGTCGCCTTATAGCTGGTTGGATAAACAAAAAACCTTGTTACTACGTGATAAGCTTCAACACTATGCAGCCACTGATCCCACCATTGAAGATTTTACTACCGGCTCTATTTATTTTGGCGGTGTTAGTTATAATGGGGTTATTATAAATGGCGAAAAAAAAATGGTGCAGATTTTAAATGTGGATTACAATTATTTTTCTTTTTTAAAAATACCGATTATTAAAGGGCGCACTTTTTCGAGGGATATAACTACCGACAGCGCCGAATTAGACTATCCCGATTTAAAAAAATCACAAAAAGCCAGTTTAGCATTCCGCTCGATGGTGGTAAACGAAACCTTGTATAAAATTTTAGGCAAACCAACGGTGGGCATATTGGACCGCCAGATGGGAGGGATAATAATAGGGGTCTGTAAAGACTATCATATCCAGGATCTTACTAAAAAGATAGAACCTGCTTATCATACTATAAATGCCGGGGTAAATAACAGTTTTTGGGTAAAGATCAAGGCAGGGCAAAGTATTCCTAAAACAATGGATAAGATCAAAAACAACTGGAATAAATTAACCGGTAACCTGCCTTTTGATTATACCTTTATGGATGAAAATGTTGCCAAAAGCTATGATGGCTACCTGCACTGGATGACTACCATCACCACATCATGCATCCTGGCCATTATTATTGCCTGCATGGGTTTGTTCGGTTTGTCGGGCCTTACAACCCTTAACAGGACAAAGGAGATCGGTATCCGCAAAGTTTTAGGCGCTTCGGTATCTAACTTGTTTGTTTTGCTTAACCGGGGCACCGTTATTTTGGCATTGTGCTCATTTATAATAGCGGCGCCAATTTCCTGGTACTTAATAAACCAGTGGCTCGATAACTTCGCCTATCGCATTAAACCCGACTGGCTATTATTTACAGCAGCGGGGCTGATAGCAATGCTTACGGCAATAATAGCGGTAAGCTATCATACCATAAAAGCAGCGGTTACAAACCCTGTTAATAGCCTCCGGTCGGAGTAGTTCATAGTTCATGGCCCATAGTTCATAGTGAAGCTGCCATGGACTATGGACCATGAACTATGAACCAAACTGTATCATAAGCGTACACCCACTGTTTCACTTACGAACATATTCGTACACTTTAAAAACGCTTATAATATTGATTATTAATGTTTTAATTTTTTGGTATATATTTTAAGCATTTATAACATCGACAAACTTTATGATAAAAAATTATTTTAAGATCGCCTGGCGCAACATTATTCGTCACAAAGGATATTCGGCCATTAACATTGCTGGTTTAACAGTTGGTATAGCAGCATGTTTACTCATTTTTGTTATTATCCAATACGAATTAAGTTTTGATACCTTTCAGCCTGGTTATAAAAATATATATCGGGTAATAACTGCGATGAACCGGCAGGGGGTCAATACATATAACCCCGGCGTAGCGGCGCCTGCTACCGAGGCATTACGTTTAGCATTCCCGGAGGCGAAGGTCGGCTCTATCCAATCGAGTTATGGCAGCCAGGTTACCGTCCCCTCAAAGTCGGGCAATGTCTTTGAGGATAAAAAATTCATCGAAAATACCGGGGTTATGTTTATCGAACCCCAGTTTTTCGATGCCTTTCAATCAAGCTGGCTTGCCGGACAGCCTTCGGCACTGAAAGACCCGAACATGGTTGTCATAGATAAAAGCAGCGCTATAAAATATTTTGGCGACTGGAAAAACGCAATGGGCAAAATGCTCAGGATGGACAACCTGTTAACACTAAAGGTAGCAGGCGTTATAAACGATGCACCGGCAAACAGCGATTTCCCGCTAAAAGTGATGATATCCTACATCACCTGGAAACAGCACCCTAAAGATTACATGTACCGCGACAACTGGAACATGACAAGCAGTAGTCACCAGGTGTATATCAAATTCCCGTCAAATGAACCGCTGAGCAGGATCAACAGCCAGTTTGCAGCCTTTTCGCACAAGCAATTTAACAATAAAGGGACCGGCAACAAAACCAGCCTTATCGTGCAGCCGTTATCAACGCTTCATTTTGATAAAAGATTTGGCGATACACTCGGCGACCACATGACCAGCACGGAAACACTGCGTACATTGTCATTTATAGCTGTGCTTATCATCATAATGGCTTCGATCAATTTTATTAACCTGTCAACCGCGCAATCTGTAGGGCGGTCGAAAGAAGTTGGCATCCGTAAAGTGTTGGGGAGCAGCCGTGTACAATTAATTGTACAGGTAATAGGCGAAACAGCAATAATTGTTTTTATAGCCGTTGCGCTTGCACTTATTGTTGCAGAAGCCGCCCTACCCTATTTAAAAAATATAGCAAGCGTGCCTGATGATATAGGGCTGCTTAACGGTGGTACGTTACTATTTTTAGTACTTGTTACCGTTATTATTATTGCCCTTTCAGGTTTTTATCCTGCAATTGTTGTTTCGGGCTTTAAACCGGTATCGGCGCTTAAAAATAAAATTAATGCAGCTTCTATCGGCGGGATACCTTTAAGGCGTGCGCTGGTTGTTGGGCAATTTTTTATTTCGCAGCTGCTTATTATTGGCACTATCATCGCGGTAAAGCAAATGGATTTTGTGAACAGCGCCGATCTCGGTTTTGATAAAAATGCCGTCCTGGTTATCCCAGGCTATACGGATAGCGTTAGCTTGCAAAAAATGCAGGCACTTAAACAGCAATTACTGCAAAATCCGGCTGTGTTATCGGCAAGCTTTGCTTCGGACGTGCCATCATCAGACAATAACAGCTCCACAAATTTTTACTTCGACCATTCGAAAAAAGACCGGGGGTTTGATGTTTTCCTAAAAATTGGGGATGCAGATTATTTTAAAACTTTCGGACTTCACTTTATAGCGGGGCACGGTTACGAGCAAGCCGATACCATGCGCCAGGCAGTTATTAATGAAACCTTAATGCAAAAACTGGGCATTAAGAACGCCAAAGATGCTGTCGGGAAAACCATAAGCGAAGGCGGTGGCAGTTGGGCTTCTATAACTGGGGTTGTTGAGGACTTTAAAACCAATTCATTGCGCGAAACTGTGAAACCGATAATTATTTACCCACAAAAGGCATATGAATCTGAAGTTGCGGTTAAAATTCAAACCCGTGACCTTGCCAATACCGTTGCATCGTTACAGAAAACCTGGGAAAACGCTTACCCTGAATACGCTTATAACGGCTTTTTCCTTGACGAAAGCATAGCTAAGTTTTATAAGCAGGAGAACCAGTTGGCACTGGTATATAAAATTTTTGCCATGATAGCCATATTTATTTCGTGCCTTGGTTTATACGGCCTGGTAAGCTTTATGGCAGTTCAGCGTACAAAAGAAGTGGGCATACGCAAAGTATTAGGCGCATCAATAACCAGTATAGTTTACCTGTTCTCGAAAGAATTTATGGTGCTTATATCCATTGCATTTGTAATAGCCGTGCCCTTTGCATGGTACATCATGACGGGTTGGCTGCAAAATTTTGCATACCGCACATCGATAAGCGCGTGGATATTTATTGCAGCGATAGCAGTATCGGTTATAATAGCCTGGATCACTGTTGGCTATAAAGCGGTGCGCGCAGCTTTAGTTAACCCGGTAAAGAGTTTGAAAAGCGAATGAAAAAAGTCATTGGTCATTGTGTCATTGGTCATTGGATTGACGGTGATTAATTACGTAGCCAATGACCCAATGACGCGAAGCAAATGACTAATGACTAAATAAAATGATAAGGAACTACATTAAAACCACCCTGCGCAGCCTGTTGAAAAACAAGAGCTACAGCTTTTTAAATATTGCCGGGCTGGCAATTGGTATTACCTGTGCTTCCCTGATATTTTTATGGGTACAGGATGAGGTAAGCTTTGATCATAATTTCCCGAAACGAGATTACCTGTACCGGTTAATGGAAAACCAGCCTGTGAACGGGGTTTTGTATACCATCGGGACATCTCCCGAGCCACTTTCTAACGCTGTAAAGGCCGAAATACCCGGCATAAAAAATGCGATGCGCAAAAGCTGGAACGTGTCAGAGCTATTTGTGCTGGGCG
>JABDCF010000023.1 GCA_013288235.1 Bacteroidota bacterium
TGAAATTGAATATCACCTGCGCGATAGCGATGCTAAGGCTTATTTCTGTTTCTGCGGGAACGCCGATTTCCCGTTAGGGCAGGCGGGTTATGCTGCCTTCAATAATGTAAAGGAGAGCGGGCACTTTTTTATGATCATGCCAAAACCAGGTATGCATAGCGGTATTGAAGGTGCGCAAACTATGGATGATTTGATGAAAGGGCAGTCACCGGTTTTTGAAATGCACCAAAGCAGCGCCGAAGATACCTGCGTAATTATTTATACATCAGGCACTACCGGCAAGCCAAAAGGGGCGGAGCTTACCCACTCAAACCTGCTGTTAAACGCAGTAATGATATGCGACCTGATGAATACCACCGAAGATGATATAGGGCTTGTAGTTTTGCCGCTGTTTCATATTTTCGGTATGACGGTGATGATGAACGCAGCGATGTATAAAGGCCGGTCGAGCGTTTTGATAGTGCGTTTTGATGCCGAAGCAGTATTCGATGCCATGCAAAAGCATAAAGTAACCATTTTTGCAGGCGTGCCCACCATGTATTGGGGCTTATTGAATTATACCGATCCAAAATTCGACTATGAAAACATTGCCAAAACACTGAAATTATGCTGTTCGGGCGGGGCAGCCTTGCCGGTAAAGGTGCTGGAGGATTTTGGAAAACGATTTAATGTACCCATTTTGGAGGGTTACGGAATGTCTGAGGGTTCGCCGGTGGTTACCTTTAACCAGTTGAATACCGTAAGGAAGCCGGGCTCCATCGGCAGGCCATTTTGGGGTGTTGAAGTAAAATTGGTAGATGCTGATGGCGCTGAGGTGCCCATAGGTGAAAAGGGCGAACTGCTTTACCGCGGTCATAACGTAATGAAAGGTTATTACAAAAAGCCCGAAGAAACCAAAGCAGCCCTCAAAAACGGATGGATGCATTCCGGCGACATCGCCATAAAAGATGGAGACGGCTTTTTCTTTATTGTCGACCGTACCAAAGATATGATCATCCGCGGCGGCCTTAAAATCTTCCCCCGCGAAGTGGAAGAGTTGATGATAAAACATGAAGCTGTATCGCTTGTAGCTGTAATAGGTGTGCCGCATGAGGAAATGGGCGAAGACATAAAGGCTTTTGTTGTGTTAAAACCAGGCCAGTCTGTTTCGGAAACCGATTTGATTTCCTGGACGAAAGAACGTATCGCATCCTATAAATATCCCCGTTATATTGAGTTTATATCGGCTTTGCCGATGAACGCCACCGGGAAGATATTGAAGAGGGAGTTACGTGTTAGTTAATTAGAGGTTTTAATGCGGAATTCGAAATGCCAATTGCGGAATGGTAAACTTGCACCTTCTTTCAAAGTTTCGAACTTCGCCGTCCAGAAAGCTATTCGGACAAAAAAAAACTAATCTCTAATCAACCAATCTCTAATTAACTATACCCAACTAACCTACTCCGTCCTCAAACTTTTTATCGGATTGGCTGTCGCTGCTTTTATAGCCTGGAAGCTGATAGTTGCAATTACAATTATGGTAATTACCACACCCGCAACAGCAAATACAAGCCAGCTGATACTGATGCGGTAGGCAAAGCCCTCTAACCACTGGTTCATCAAAAGCCAGGTAACAGGTATGGAAATTAGGAATGCGAGCACTACAAGGCGCAGGAAATCACTTACTAAAAGGCCCAGCAATTGCTGAACTGATGCGCCGATAACTTTGCGGATACCTATCTCTTTTCTTCTTTGCAAAATATTATAGGCAGATAAACCTGCAAGCCCGAAACATGCTATCAGGATGGCCAGCATGGCAAACATTGTAAAAATACTCCCAAATAATTCATCCGACTTATATTGGTGGTTGAACGATTCATACAAGAAAGAATAATTGAACGGATCGGACGGGAAATACTTATCCCATGCGCTTCGTATGGATGCAATGGTAGCGCTTAAATTATTGGTGCCCACTTTGATAGAATAGAAATCGCGCGTGTTTGGCCTGAGTAATATGACTAATGGTTGTACGCTTTTTTTCAAACCTTCCTGGTGAAAATTAGCAACCACGCCAATAACAGTTAATGTATCGTTTGGAATAACTTTTTGGTTGACTGCACTTGCGGCATCCTTGAAACCCAGCAGTTTTGCCGCATCTTCATTTAACAAAACTGTTTTGTTATCCGTGGCAAAGTCCTTCGAAAAGTTTCTTCCTGCCTTCATTTCAATCCCGAATGAAGGGACAAAATCATAGTCGACCCCTAAATTATAAAGCGTAACCTCTGTTGCACCCGGAGCCGCACTTTTTATCCCCCGTGTCCAGTAAATTTCCTGGCCCATTACATTTGATGAGGCGGTAACATTTTTTACGCCAGTGATATTCAGTACATCCTGCTTAAAAGGTTGGAAAACTTTTGAGTACACCGTGTCACGTAACGACGTGGCGCCCTGGATAACCAGGGTTTGATTGATGTTTGCGCCGAGTTTCTGGCTGCGCATATAGCCAACCTGCTGATATACGATAATAGTCCCTGCAACCAGCACAACAGATGTAACAAACTGACCGGTAATCAATGCCTTCCGCAATCTTATACCGCTGCTTGTATTTTTAAAACTACCCTTCAATACTTTTACAGGCTGGTAACCCGATAACACAAAGGCCGGATAAATCCCCGCCAAAAAACTCCCTGCAAAAAACAATACTAAAAACCCGGTTAAATACATCCATGGCAAAGTGAAACCAATTGTAGTTTCGCGGCCTACGAAATGATTAAATGCAGGCGTTAGCAGGTAGGCTGCAAAAAATGCGATGATCAATGAAATAAAGTTCAGCAAAAAGCTTTCGGTCAAAAACTGCCTTATCAACGATGAACGCCCTGCGCCAAGCACTTTACGTACCCCAACCTCTTTTGCCCTTTCAACTGAACGGGCAGTGGCCAGGTTGATATAATTTACCCATGCTATCAGGATAATAAAAATGCCTATCAAAAAAAGAAACGAAACTACCTGTCCATCGCCGTTTACTTCCGCTTCCTGGTTAGCGTTCGAATATAAATGAATATCCGTAAGCGGTATCACATGCAGTTCATCCCTTACATTGTTAGTTTTATGCCCCTTTTTGCTGTTGATATGCACATCACAAAATGCAGCCAGCTTTGCATCAAACTTTTTAAGGTCTGTTTCGGGCTTAAGTTTAAGGTAGGTGTAAAAATCATACCAGTTCCAGCCGGTTTCCGTTGAGTTTTGTGTGTCGCCTTCCAGCCGCCTCATTTTGCCGAAGGTGGAGTACGAAATAAGATAGTCGATCACCAGGTGCGAGTTGCGCGGATAATCTTTAAACACGCCTGTTATAATGTACGGTTCCGTAAACTGCGGGTCTTTGGATATTAGTGTCTTGCCGACCGGGTTACTATCTCCAAAATATTTTTTTGCAAATGATTCAGATACGATCATTTTATCAACAGCGTTGAGCACATCCTTCGGATCGCCTTTTATCATATTAAAACCAAGCATATTGATCGTCGAAGGGTCGGCATAATAACCTTTCAGCTCATTGAACTTTATGTTTTTTTGTTCATTTACCAATAACTGCTGCACATTGTACAAACGGCAATAATCTTCCACATCCGGTAATTCTTTTTTTGCCGTCGGGCCAATTGCAGGGTAACTGGTTGCCGATTTATAGGCCAATTTTCCTTGTTGATAGCTATCCAACCTGATCCTAACAATATCTTTGGCAGCGTTGCTAAATTTATCGTAGCTTTTTTCATAAGCCACATATTGAAAAATAATGAGGCAACAGGTAATACCGATTGCCAGGCCGAAGATATTCAGCAGCGTATAACCCCGGCGCCTGCCAAGGTTTCGTAATGAGATGGTTAAATAGTTTTTAAACATGACGGGCCTCCGGTTAGTTTGCCGCATACGGAATGCCATTTTTTTAAATTGTTAATAATCAATAAATTATGTTTGGTTATTTCGGTGTGATGTGCGTTTTTGATACAGGTGGGTGTGCGGTTTGTTGACAGTTGAGGGACGGTGACTTAGGTTCAGTGCCTTCGTAAATGTCCGCCCGCTTAAAGAAATGTAATTTCTTCTCTTGGTATAAACAACCCTTTATTGAAAGAAATAGATTTATTGTTTACGTGGTATAGGTATAACTAACTCCTGAAGTTCGGCGTAATTTTTAGTAAACCTGCCTTTTTTGGTAAGGATACCAGCACGGTTAAGCGAAAGGATAGCCTCTTTTTTGGTCATCTTTTTTACCTCTTCAAGTTTGGAATCGGCCAAATCCATTAATATTTGAAAATCCTTATCGCTCATTTTGTCGAAAATTACAATCAAAATATAAAAAATAAATTCTAAATAATTGAGATTGTGTGATTGGATACTATCCCGTCCCTCTTTGTAAAATTTAGAATACCATAAACCAATCGTCAATTACAATGTTTAAAATTGGCCATGGAAAAATACGTCGACCTTAAAATTGAAGATGGCACCGATATGGTAGCCTATACCGCAATACCGGCAGATGCCGCAGGCAGAAATGCCCCCGGGCTGATTTTATTACAAGAAGCTTTTGGTGTTAACCACCATATCCGTGATGTGGCCGACCGGTTTGCTGCACAGGGCTTCGTAGTAATAGCCCCGGAAATTTTTCACCGCACTGCGCCGCCATATTTTGAAGGCAGCTACAGCGATTTTCCTTCAGTTATGGCCCACTATAGCGCTTTAACTGTTGAGGGGAATGAAGCCGATCTGAAAGCGTGTTATCACTGGCTTAAACACCATGAACTGGTAAACCCGGCAAATATTTTCAGTATTGGTTATTGTTTGGGCGGCAGGGTGTCATTTTTGGCCAATGCCACGTTGCCTTTGAGCGCCGCTGTTAGCTACTATGGGGGCAATACCATCCAAATAGCCGATAAAGCGCCAAACATCAGCGGACGGCACTTATTTTTCTGGGGCGGTTTGGATAAGCACATCGGGCAAGACCAGATAGATGCCGTAACTGATGCCATGGATAAGGCTGGCAAAGAATATATCAATGTAAAAATATCCTACGCCGACCACGCCTTCGCCTGCGATGCAAGGCCCAGCTATAACGAAAAAGCCACCAAAGAGGCCTGGGCATTAACGCTTGCGTTTTTTGCAAACAACATGGTTGTTTAGTTCATGGTTCATGGCTCATAGTTCATGGCAGGAAATTGGTTCATAGTCCATGGCTCATAGCTCATGGGAGCTGCAACTTTCTTACTATGGTCTATGAGCCATGAACTATGAGCTATGAACTATGAACCATGATCTATGAACCCTCCGGTAACCTGATCCTGAAAGTAGATCCTTTCCCTTCTTCGCTTTCTACTTCAATTTTCCCATCGTGTTTTTCAACGATTTGTTTTACGATACTTAAGCCCAGGCCGGTGGATTGTTCGCCTTTAAGGCCGGCCCGGCCGGCCTTGGTAAATGGGTCGAAAATGATGGGCAGCTTATCTTTGGGAATACCAATACCGCTGTCTTTTACTTCAATAATCACCTGGTTATCGTTTTTACTTACAATAACAGTAACCTTCGTTTTTTCTTTCGAGAATTTGAGCGCATTGCCGATCAGGTTGTCCATCACACGCTGAAATTTTTCGTTGTTTATGTTTGCGTAAACGGGGATGGCCCGGCTTATCAGCTCGATATCTTTGGTGTTGTTTTGCGGCTTCCAAACCTCAATAATATCAGTTATAAACTTATTAAGTTCAGTTTTTTGGGTGATAAATTCTGATGTATTTTCGTTACGCGCGGTTTCCAGCAAGTCCTCGATAATTGTACGGGCTTTAACACACGATGCCTTCATCATCTCCAGGTTTTCGCGGGTATCGGCATCAATGTCGTCCATTTCCATCATCATCGCAATGGACTCCACTGCAGCTATCGGGTTGCGCAGGTCGTGGGCTACCATGCCAAGCAGTTGGCCCTTTAGTTCACTGTTGCGCTCAATTTCAAGGTTTTTATCTTTTATCTCAACCAGTTGTAGAAAGTAATTGGCCTTCGACGAAAAAAAGTATCTCGAAACCAAATAAAAGCCGCCAAGCAATACCGCTGAAATCAGCTGGTTATAAACCATTTCGGTAGGGTCGGTGTGGCTGAAGATCAGCATTAACGTGAATAATATCTCGACCGAAATAATGAGGATAATGGTTTCGTAATATTCAAGTATGCAAAGCACACTGATAATGGTTAAAGCTATTAAGTACAACGTTAGCGCATTTCGCGGGTCGCCGGTGGCAATAAAACTGGAATACATGCCGCACCCAATAATGTAAAGCGAAAAGATAAAAACAAACAGCGCCATAATGGCAGTAGCTTTTTGTTTTCTGTTATAAATATCAATAATGATATAAGCGGCAATGTAAAATAAAAGGCTTGTACCCATAAAAACCCAGTTAGTTAGGTCGAACTCCGGAAAGTTTTCGGCCCTGGTAAGGCTTAGCGGGAACGCGAGGTAGAGTATCCTGATAACAATATTAAGCAGAAAAAAAATAGCGCTGGCCACCTTAACCGATGAAAGGTTTTGCCCTGTATAATAGTTACGCCAGGCCCCTTTATACTTGCGTGGCAGCGTTTTAAAGA
Source organism: Bacteroidota bacterium (assembly GCA_013288235.1). Classification (GTDB taxonomy): domain Bacteria; phylum Bacteroidota; class Bacteroidia; order Sphingobacteriales; family Sphingobacteriaceae; genus Mucilaginibacter. Next base: position 6,601 of record JABDCF010000023.1, read on the forward strand.
AATGTGTATCCAGGGTTTTATGATCCATACGGTAAACAAAAGTAGATAAATTTGTTTTAGTAATAACATACAAGTCCAAAGTCTGTAGTCTAAAGTCTTAAGTACAAAATGTTCGAAATAAACTAAATGACATTTTAACCTGTTAAATTAATTTATAGCGACATTTTAGCATACGGGGCTGACTGGCAGGGGTTTTGTTGGTGTAAAGCATAGACCCGGATTTATTGGATTTTACCGATTTGGGAAGAACTTGAGTTAGTCCTGGTTCAAACAAAAAATCAAAAAAATGAATTTTAACAACTTTACCATAAAAGCACAGGAAGCCGTGCAGAAGGCTTCGGAAATAGCTGCGGGCAACCAGCAGCAGGCCATTGAAACAGCACATTTGCTGAAGGGCTTGTTATTGGTGGATGAAAACGTGATCAGCTATTTATTAAAGAAATTGAATGTTAACCTTAACCGTTTGAACGACACGCTCGATCAGCAGATCGCTTCGTTCCCCAAGGTGAGCGGCAGCAATATTTATTTATCATCCGATGTAAATTCAGCTTTGCAAAAAGCACAAAATTATCTGAAAGAATTTAAGGACGACTTTGTATCTGTCGAGCATATTTTGCTTGGGATTTTAGCCGTTAACGATAAAACAAGCGCTGCTTTAAAAGATTACGGTGTAAACGAAAAAGACTTAAAAAAGGCCATCGTAAGCTTACGTGGTGATAATAAAGTTACCGACCAAAATGCAGAGGCGACTTATAATGCCTTAAATAAATACGCCCGTAATTTGAATGAATATGCCGAATCAGGTAAACTTGATCCGGTTATTGGTCGTGATGACGAGATCAGGCGGGTGATACAGATATTGTCCCGCCGTACCAAAAACAACCCGATATTGGTTGGTGAACCCGGCGTAGGTAAAACGGCTATTGCCGAAGGTATTGCTTTCCGTATTATAAAAGGCGATGTGCCCGAAAGCCTGAAATCAAAAACCGTTTATTCATTGGACATGGGCGCATTGATAGCAGGCGCCAAATACAAAGGTGAATTTGAAGAACGCCTCAAAGCGGTGATAAAAGAGGTTACCCAAAGCGACGGGGATATTATTTTGTTTATTGACGAGATACATACCCTGGTGGGTGCAGGCGGTGGCGAAGGTGCAATGGATGCCGCCAATATATTAAAGCCAGCCCTTGCGCGCGGCGAATTAAGGGCAATTGGCGCGACTACATTAAATGAGTACCAGAAATACATGGAAAAGGATAAGGCTTTGGAGCGCCGTTTCCAGATGGTTTTGGTTGATGAACCTGATACCGCCGATGCAATCTCTATTTTGCGTGGGTTAAAGGAACGCTACGAAACCCACCATAAAGTGCGGATAAGAGATGAGGCTATTATTGCCGCCGTTGAAATGTCGCAGCGCTATATATCCGACAGGTTTTTGCCCGATAAGGCTATCGACCTGATGGATGAGGCTGCTTCTAAATTACGTTTGGAAATGGACTCGGTACCCGAAGTGGTGGATGAGCTTGAACGCCGCATTATGCAGCTGGAGATTGAGCGCGAAGCTATAAAACGTGAAAAAGATACTCAAAAAGTAAAAGAACTAAGCGAGGAAATAGCCAATTTATCTGCTGAACGCGATTCATTGCGTGCCAAATGGCAGGGAGAAAAAGATTTGGTCGATGGCATCAATATTAAAGTTGAACAGATAGAAAATTATAAACTGGAAGCCGAACAGGCCGAACGTGCAGGCGATTACGGTAAAGTAGCCGAATTGCGCTACGGTACCATTGTACAGGCCCAGCAGGAAGTTGAGCAATTAAAGGCTGCATTGCTTGTAAACCAAAGCGACAGCCGCATGCTGAAAGAAGAAGTTACTGCCGAAGATATTGCGGGCGTAGTTTCACGGTGGACAGGGATACCGGTTTCAAAAATGATACAAAGCGAACGCGAAAAGTTGCTTCATCTTGAAGAAGAGTTGCACAAACGTGTTGCCGGTCAGCAGGAGGCTATTGAAGCCATCAGCGATGCTATACGCCGCAGCCGTGCCGGGTTGCAGGATAAACGTAAGCCTATTGGCTCGTTCATATTTTTAGGCACTACAGGCGTTGGTAAAACAGAATTGGCCAAAGCATTGGCCGAGTACCTGTTTAATGACGAAGGCGCGATGGTACGTATTGATATGTCGGAATACCAGGAACGCCATGCTGTTTCGAGACTGATCGGCGCGCCTCCGGGCTATGTGGGTTATGATGAAGGCGGGCAGCTTACTGAAGCCGTGCGCCGCAAACCATACAGCGTAATATTGCTGGATGAGATTGAGAAAGCGCACCCGGATGTTTTTAATATATTACTGCAGGTTTTGGACGATGGAAGGCTGACCGATAACAAGGGTAGGGTGGTGAACTTTAAAAATACTATCATCATTATGACCTCGAATATCGGCTCAAACATTATCCAGGAAAATTTCCAGGATTATAATGAATTTGACAAGGATGAGGTAATGGCCAAAACAAAAAACCAGTTGTTTGAGTTGCTGCGTAAAACCATTCGTCCTGAGTTTTTGAACAGGATAGACGAGATCATCATGTTTACCCCGTTGAGCCGCGATGAGATCACCGAAATTGTAAAATTGCAGTTCATCCATTTACAGCATACCCTTGCAGAAATGGGCATCACCATAGAAGCTACAGAAGAAGCGTTGGACTGGCTGGCACAATTAGGTTATGATCCCCAATACGGCGCAAGGCCGTTGAAACGGGTAATACAGAAAAAGATACTCAATGAGTTATCAAAACAAATATTAGCGGGCAAAGTAAGTAAGGACAGCAAAATAAGGCTGGATATGTTTGATAACAATTTTGTGTTTTTAAACCCGCAGGAATTGGTTGACAAGGTTTAAGTGAATGGTTGATTAAGTTGATTGGGTGAGTAGTTGATTAGTTGATTAGGTTGGTTTTCTTAATCAACGTAATCAACTACTAAATCATAAAATAACAAAAGCTGCTTAAGGGCGGCTTTTGTTATTTGCAGGTCAAGCTAAATTCAGTGCTGAAAGCTTTTTAGCAAGTTCCTTTACGTCGCCTAATATTTTTTGTACTTGTTTTTCCGAAGGTTTTCTTTTGCCGTTTACATATTCGGATATCAGGCTTTTATGCATGCCTATGCGCTTGCCTAAAGCAGAGGCATTTATCTCTTTATAAAACATGCATTGTTATCAATGAAATATTATGTTAACATCCCAATAAGTATTTTTGACACTTTCGCGACAATAGCAGGACTTATAGTACCAGCCCGGCGTAAGATAATGCTTTGGTCGGCTGTAAAAATCCGGGTAGGACGGATGTTAGATGCTATTGGCAGAGAACCGCTTACGAAATCAGAGGAATTTATAGGGACTGCATAAACATCGTTACTTTGCTGGCTTGTAACCTGGCAAAGAATAATATCATCGCCCGGCAAATCGACCAAAACTAAAGCAGGACTTCTTTTGCTGTCTGATAGGTCACTGAATGGAAATGGAATTATTACTATGTCCCCTTTTACAAATCCTGCCATGCCAAATCTTCTTCGGGTGTCAGCCAATCTTTAGCTAAACTTTTTTCACTGGCAAAGTGGGTTACTATTTTATCGGTAATAGTCGTGGTGTTATCAGCTTCTTCTACAGTAAATGCTATCACTTCAACTTGCTTACCTACAAAGCCCTTCGGGAGTTTAATAGATATGTTTTGATTTTCGGGCCTAAGCATTGTCCTTATCATAACCCAAATATATGAAATGTAAATTTAATTTAATCAACCGTTTTATGTATAATGCGTTTTATAACCGCATCCAGTTCCCGGGTTGCGGTATCGAGATGGGTCAGTACGTCAAGGGTATCCTTGTCCTTAATGGTGCTTTTGTCAATCAGGTTAACCAGGCCTAAAATAGTAGCTACAGGGCGCCTGGTTTCGTGTGCATTCATCTGGGCTATTTCTATCAGCTGGTCTTTTTGTTTGGCAATATGCAGTTCGTTGTTTTTTAGCTCAGTAATATCCTGCATGGCCCCAATCATCCGTATGCCAACGCCTTTTTCATCGCGGATAACAATACCTTTATCAAGCACATAAGCGTATTCGCCATTAGCTTTTCTAAATCGGTATTTCTCTGTCCAGTACTTCATATCGCCGTATTTAACTGCATCGGCATAAAGCACAACCCTTTCTTTGTCATCATGATGAACATGCTTTGCAAAAAAACGCATATCGCCCACGTTATAGCCCGGTGTATGGCCAAACGATTTTTCTATATTGCCCGAATAATAAACTTCGTTGGTTTCCAAATCCCAGTCCCAAATTATATCTGTTGTTGCTTCGGTAACATACTCAAACCTTTCAATACTTTGCTCCAGCGAACGCAGGGTTTTTGATTGTTCGGTAACATCATTACAAACTACTATCATGCAATGACGGCCCATATAATTAATAGAGTGGCCTATTACCTCGACTTTTATAGGTTCGCCTGTCTTTTTTAAATGGTTCCAGGTGCCCAGGTTTCTTATTTCGCTGTCAAATACCCGTTTTCTAATGGTTTCAACAATCAACGGAATTTCCCCGGCCGGGCGTATGTCTTTTATCGTTAGTTGTATAAACTCCTCCCTTGTATAACCATACAGTTCCGACGCCATCTGGTTAACATCAAGAACGGCAAATGATATCACATCATAAATAACAATAGGAACAGGGTTTGATTGGAACAGCAGCTTATAGTTTTCTTGGGGCTCAAAAGGCGTCTCAATATTTTGTTCCGGGCCTGGTCCGGGGTACTGATAATTTTTTGTATGATCTGTGCTGTCCCTGGCCGATGCAATAAAAGTATGATCGGGCAATTTTTTTATATTCCACCAAAGCCATTTAAACTGACCATCGGAACAACGAAAACGGGCTTCAAACAGGCATGGGTTTTCGCCACCAAGTAGGGATTCAACTTGTGTAATTATACCGGCCTGGTCATCAGGGTGCATGTATTCAAAAAAAGTACAGGAATCGACCAATATTTCGTCAGTATAACCTACAGCTTCCTTAAATCTCTTATTAGTCAATTTAAAATGCCAGACAGGCGATAACAGGCACAAATAGTCGGGGTAAAAATCAAACAGGGGTTCTAATCCACTCACAGGATCGCAGTTTTCATTATGCACACATGTTACTTATATGCCAAAAATAATTTAAAATTTACAATAAAACTATAATTTAATTGCGATTTATATCGCTATTTATCCACTTTTCATAATTATTGTGAATTTTTCAACATCTTAAACTTTTTTCATTGGCAAGCAGGTTAGTAATGACAATATTCCGGGATTGGATTAAAGCTTACTGTTTCAAATCGAGGTAATACAATGATAAACCAAACAACGCTACTATTTTATGGTTGTATTAATCAGATTAATATAAGTTACTTAACTTAAACAGCAATACTACCATGAACACCTATAATAATTTAGTAGAAGCTACTAACGACCTTATGAAAAGGGGATATACCGAAAATCTGAGTTTAGAGGGTGATACCGTTGATGATAAAGATAAAAAAATCCAAATGAGTGCGGATGACTTTGAAATTGATGAGTTTTACCGTTTTGAAGGCGCCAGTAACCCATCAGATATGTCGATTGTTTATGCTGTTACATCACGCAAGTATAATTTAAAGGGTATACTGGTAAATGCATTCGGCACTTATGCCAATAACAGTTCATCGGCTATTGATGCAAAGCTGCACCATCACCAGGTAAGCCATACGTTAAAGAGCGAAGACAGGCCGGTTTAAGGTTGAATTACTGAATTATTGAATTATTGATTTCTGCTGATAAGCCCGTTGATAATTCAATAATTAAAAAAACGCAACGTAATAGTTGAATTATGGATTTAATAAACCCCGATTTCTCATAAACAATTCAATAATTCAATAATTCAATAATTCAGTAATTCAATAATTAAAAAACGCAACTCTTTGGCTACCAACTATCGTATTAGTGTTCAATGCGATACCTGATTGTAATACTATTGCTGTTTTTTATGCATAATGCATCTTATGCACAGGGTGGTTATTATAAAAACGCCGCTACAACTCCTTCCGCTTCAATACGGGCAAATATTGATAGTTTAAATAATATTGCCCATAGTATCTTTCTTACCTTTCCCGATTCGGCGCATAAAATAGCCGCAAACGCACTGATACTTTCCGAAAAATCAAATTATGCGTTTGGTAAAGGCCGTAGTTTTTTAAACCTCGGCATTATTTATTGGTCGCAGTCCTATTACCCTATAAGCCTGTTTTACCTTAAATCGGCCATTGCAAATTTGCCTAAAGACCAACGGCTTTACCTTTCGGATGCTTACAGGGCCCTCGGGCGCTCATACTCCGATCTTAAAGAATATAAACAGGGGCTAAGCAATTTAGATACATCAATGTACCTGGCGGGTAATGATATTGAAAGGCTTGCTGAGGTTTATAATGAACGGGCATACGTTTATTATCACCTGAAAAACTACGATAAAGCCATTGAGCTTGCAAAATATTCGTTAAAGCTGGACAGAAGTATTAAAGCTGAAAAAAACATTGCGGTTTTATACGGCCACTTGAGCAGCGTATACGCAAGCAAAATGCAATACAAAACCGCGCTGGCCGATGACGATACTGCATTTACCATGAGTGGTAAAGTGCATAACAGGCGCTTACGTGCTTATGTATATATAGATTATGCCGTTATATATAACAAGCTTGGAAAATTTGCAAAGGCAATTAACTATGCCGGGATGGCAATAGCCCTGGCTGATAGCATCGGGGTAATTGACGCCGAAACAAGAGCGTATGAGGCGCTTGTAAATAGCTTTGAGCTGAAGAATGATTTGAAAACGGCACTGAGCTACCAGCGGAAATATGATGTGGTGAAGGATAGCCTGAGCATATTGAATAAAATGAAAACTGTTACACTGGTACAAAACTATTACGAACTTAATTCGAAAATGAACGGTGTGGCATTGATGCGAGCGAATGATAAGATAAATAAGGCCAGGATCAGGTCGCAGGATTCAATAATTGCGACACTTGTTTTATCTGTTATTGTCCTAATGGTAATATTATCAGCCACCTATTATTTTTATAAACAAAAGAAAATACTCAGTACCAAGCTACAGCAGCAGCATAAAGCGCTTTTAGACCAAAAAAAGCTGATAGAAGTACAAACAGTTAACCTGCAAACAGTTAATAGCCTTAAAGATAAGCTGCTGGCCGTAATAGGCCACGACTTGCGTACGCCGGTAGCTAACTTGAGCAATATTGTTGAGATGTTTGAGACAGGATACCTGACAACCAAGGAAGTACATGGCCTGATGAAAAATATTAACCCTATTGTTAAAGGCGCTGAACTAACACTCATTAACCTTGTGGAATGGGCGGGCAGCCAAATAAAAGGCCGTAGCGTTAACTCATCAAACGTGGATATATTTTTACTTGGCGTTGAAATGGAACAAACCTTTGAACATGAGCTGCAATATAAAAATATAGATTTTATTAACAACGCTTATCCGGGCCAGGGCGTACTGGCCGACGAAAACCATCTTAAGGTTATACTGCGCAACCTGGTTAGTAACGCCATAAAATTTACCGGGGACAAAGGGAAAATAAGTTTAACTACCATTATCGAAGATAATGAATTACTGGTTAGTGTTGAGGATAACGGAAAAGGGATGACCAGCAACGAAATGGATAAGCTGTTTTACTTAAATACTCATTTCTCAAACTCCGGTACCTCTGGCGAAAAGGGGACAGGTATAGGCCTGCTTTTATGTAAAGAATTGGTGGAGCTTAACGGCGGCACTTTAAAAGTGACGTCAGTTGTGGGTAAAGGCAGCATATTTTACTTCAATCTTCCGCTGATAAAAGCCTACGCTTAGTGGTTTATGGCTAAGTTTTCTATTTAATTTTTAAGTCTACCGTTAAAAACAAGTCTGGTTTATAAACGTAATAAGCTGACTCAAAGGCGATACCAAATTTTATTTGCCACATTGCCCCTAACGAAAAATTTATGAATAATTTATTGTCATAATTAAGTAATTTATTGTAACTTTAAGACGTTCTATATATAAACTTATACTTACTTATATTTACTCCCCCTTAATTAATGTCGTTTATTAAAAGTGTGCTCGAACCTCCCTCATATGGGTGGAAAGACGAGTCTGGTGAACTTACAAAACCACTTCCCGGTCAAATTTTTCATGAATTTTTTTCGAGATTAAATGTATTCCGAAATAAAAAGAACTGGCTCTCTTTTACCAGTTGGTTCCTTGTTTTATGTTTAGCTCCATTTTTATTTTTATTCATATTTAAATACTTCAGCATCACGGGGCTTGTACTTGCTTTTGTTTATAGTATGATAGTTATGGGCAGCCATGGTACCATATGGCACCACAGGTATTGTACCCACCGGGCGTATAAATTCAGGAATAACTTCTGGCGGTTTTTTACACAAAACCTTACGCTTAAAATTATACCCGAAGAGATATATGCTGTGTCGCACCACGTGCACCATGCACTATCCGATCAGCCCGGCGACCCTTATAATGCGCAGGGTGGCTTTTTATATTGCTTTTTGGCTGATGTAAACCACCAGCCTATAGCCCGCAACCTGAGTGAAAAGGATTACGCCCGTTGCGTAAAGCTAATGGACCATACCGGCATACACCCCAATACCTATACTCAATATCAAAAATATGGCACCATAGCCAACCCGGCGCGTGCAATTTTGGGTATTATATTAAACTGGAGCTTTTGGTTTACAGCGTTTTACCTGATTGGCGGCCCGGCCCTTGTTTGCGCCCTTTTTGGCGCTGCAGGTTTTTGGGCGGTAGGCGTACGTACCTTTAATTACGAAGGCCACGGAAAAGGCAAGGACAAGCGCCGTGAAGGAGTTGACTATAACCGCGACGATATGTCGATAAACCAGATATGGCCTGGCTTTGTAGCTGGCGAATGGCACAATAACCATCACCTGTTCCCTAAGAGCGCACGGTCGGGCTTTAAGCCTTACCAGGTTGATACCGCATGGTATTATATAAAGTTTATGAGTATGATAGGCGCTATAAGTTCATACAACGATTCAAAAAAGGAATTTTATCTTGAATATTGTAAAGCTCCCGTTGCTGAAAAAAGCGAATTTATAAGCCCGAAAAAGGTATTAGTAGTAGTGGAATAAAGAGAGTCAAGAATCAAGAGCCAGGAGAGAAAATACAATACTTCTTGGCTCTTGGTTCTTGTCTCCGGGTTCTTGCCGATTGCCTTTTACCTCCTGCCTCCTGGTTCATGCCTCTTTCATTCTTTTTCCTCAACTAAAACTATTTCAGGGTTTTGTAGTTGTATGATAAAACAATCAGAAACCATGAAAAAAATAATTGCAGTATTAATGATGGTTTGTACAATTGGCTTAACAGCATTTGCACAAACAGTAACCAAAGATAAGGACAAAGACAAAGTAAGAAAGACTTCGACCCTTGGCGAAAAAGTACACAATACTTTCAGCAAGCACAAACGCTATAACGGTTATAAAGTGAAACATAAAAGATATGTGAACGGCCATGTGGTTAAAACCAAAAAGGAAGTAAAAAACGATCAGCACTAAGTTTAATTTTCTTTAGAAATAGAAAAAGCTGCGGAGAGATTCGCGGCTTTTTTTGTGTTAGAATGGGATGGTTACTCATTAATTATAAAAGTCCATTTCGGAACCAATACGGTTGACGCTGCGACGACAGTAACGTCTTTCGCAATTTGCAGCGTTTGTTATCTGTTAGCGGGGCATAAGTGCGCCACCTCTTTGCCCTGCCCTGCGGCAGAGGTAAGGGCATGTGAACACCCGCAGGCCTAAGCGCTTTGCAGCCGCGAAGCTGCGGGAGCAGAACCGGTGTATTTTTTAAAGAAGTTAGTGAAATAGGCGGGTTCTTCGAAGCCGAGGCCGTTCGCGATCTGGGAGATGCTCCAGTCGGTGTGTTTCAATAAAGCATTTGCCTCTTTTAAAATACGGTCGGAGATATGCTGCGTCGTAGTCTTGCCGGTAACCTCTTTGACGGACCGGTTCAAATGGTTAGTATGCACGGCCAGGCATCGCGCGAAATCATGGGCTGTTTTCAGTTTCAGGAATTGTTCCGGCGAATCGATCGGAAACTGTCTTTCAACCAGTTCCAGAAATTGCGTAGTGATCCTGGCGGCGGCGCCGGAATTGTTTTCATAATGGGTTACTGGCGCTATTTTCAATGCCTCGTGCATAAGGATGTGCAGGTAATTGCGTAGCAGGTCGTATTTGCCGGCGTAATCAGAATCCATATCTTCCATCATTCTTGCCATCGTGCCCGATAAAAAAGCTAATTGGGATGCATCCGGAAAAACGATGTGACCGCCGCCCACTTTAAAGAGCGGAAAATCCTGCAGGGCGCTTTTGTGCTCGTACGATTCGATAAAGCCCTGGGTGAACAGGCAGAAACAGCCCTCCTGGGGGCCTGGGCCGGATTCCCACGAAGACGGTACAGAGGGACTGGAAAATACCAGCGCCGGCCGGTCTATTACCACCTCCTTATCAGCGTAGATTATCTTCCCGTTGCCAATAACCAAGGCTATTTTATAAAAATCGCGGCGGCTAAAGGGCGTCCTTTGTACGCAGGGCTTGCGCAAAAAAACATTAAAATGTCCCTGCCCGGTATTATTCTCCGAAAATACCTTTTGGTTGTCCACCGGATGGCGCTTATAAAATTCTTCGAGGGTTTCAATAGGTTGCATAAGCGAAGGTAAGGTTTATTTGATTATTATAAGCAAATATGACTATGGCATGATGCTAAAAATGACAAATGTTTGAAAGTTATAAATTACTGCTTGAATACTATAACCGCTGATGTTTGGGGTATGGCTACCTTTGTGCCATGGAAACCGGTTTCAGAAAATGGATCATTGTCGTTACGATCATCACCTCTACTATCATAGAGCTGATCGATACGACCATTGTCAATGTATCGGTCAATACCATGAGTGGCAATTTGGGCGCATCCCTGGAGGATACCGCCTGGGTGATCACCTCGTATGCCATCGCCAATGTGATCATTATCCCGATGACCAGTTTCCTGGCCGAAAAGATCGGGCGTAAGCAATATTATATCGGCTCTATCATCTTGTTTACACTGGCTTCGGCCATGTGCGGGTTCTCACATAATTTATGGGAACTGGTAGCCTTTCGCTTCTTCCAGGGTATCGGCGGCGGCGCTTTGCTGTCTACCTCACAATCCATCCTTTTTGAAACATTCCCGGTTAAAGAGCGGGCAACCGCCAGCGGCATATTTAGTCTCGGTATCATTATCGGCCCGTCTATTGGCCCGGTAATGGGGGGCTATATTGTAGATAATTTATCGTGGCAATGGATCTTTTATGTAAATATTCCTATCGGGATTCTTGCCGCCATCTTATCCTATATCTACCTTAAACCCACCAAACGTTCGGAGGACGGGCGAAGCATCGACTGGTTCGGCATCTTTTTATTAGCTATAGGTGTTGGCTCGTTGCAGGTGGTATTGGAACGGGGCCAAACTGACGACTGGTTTTCGGCAGGTTATATTGTTGCACTAACCATCATCTCCGTACTGTCTTTATCAGTGCTTATCTGGTGGGAGCTCCGGATCAAATTTCCGGTTATCAACTTGCGGGTATTAAAAAGCACCACTTTGTCTATTTCCGCCATCATGACCTTTGTATTAGGCTTTGGCTTGTTTAGTGCGGTGTTCGTTTTCCCATTGTATTCACAACGAATCATTGGTTATTCGGCCTTCCAAACCGGGACTATGTTGCTGCCGGGAACCCTGGTGGCCGCCATGATCTCGCCTTTTTTGGGCAAAATGCTGCAGAGCGGGCTCCGCCCGCAATACCTTATTATCCTGGGCTTCGGCTTGTCGGCGGCGTTTGGGTACATGATGTCGGGGTCGAATCTGGAGACCGGGGGCGCTTACTTTTTTATTCCATTGATCTGCAGGGGCCTTGGCGCGGCCTTACTGATAGTACCGTTGACCGCGCTGGCTGTTTCGGACTTAAAGCCTTCGGATATACCACAGGGTGCGGCATTAAACAATATGATGCGGCAAATGGGCGGCTCGTTTGGTATCGCGCTCATTAATACCTATATCGCCCACCGGGCGGCGGCAAACCGCACTTCATTAATTGCCCATGTCACCGCTTCGGACCCAGCGACCGTAACACGTCAACAGTCTTTTATCAGTAATTTCATGGCACATGGTTCCACCTACCTCCGCGCCTTGCAGCAATCGCTCGGGGCGCTGGAAAACACGGTAGCGCGGCAAACGTTCCTGTTAAGCTATATGGATGCATTCCTGCTGCTGGCAATTTTAAATGCCTGCTGCATCCCGCTGGTGATCCTGACTATTAAAAAACGGGCGGTGGCCAAAGCGGGCAAAGTAGAAATACCGGATGCACATTAAACAAAATATTCCGCAGATGGCATGCTAAAATGGAACTAATTCAGCCTGGGCAGGCGGGGATTTAAAATTTACTTCGGAATAACTTTACTTAAAAAAGCACTGTTTTGATCGCCCCAACGATTCATGGCATCAATAATAGGCATTAGAGATTCACCGATGGGCGTCAAAGAATACTCTACCTTCGGCGGAAGCTGGTGATAAATCTTCTTTCCAATAATTCCATGTTCTTCGAGCTCTTTCAACTGTAAATGCAAAACCCTTTTGGTCGCTTCGGGCATTGCCCTTAATAAATCACTTGGCCTTTTAATATTTTCAGATATAGCAAATAACAGGTTCGGCTTCCACTTGCCGTTTAATACTTCCCGGGTAAAATGAAGGCCGCATTCCAACGGCAAAGGTATTTTTCTGCTGTACATAATGATTTCCTTTACGCAAATATAGTGATAGTAACAAATTTAGGTATAGGGGAATAAATTATCCATAGGTGAATCTTTTGACCCTTATTGTGCGCCAGAAAAGGTATGCTGAAATTTGCGATTAGCTATTAAAAAATCAATTTTTTAAAACTATGGAACAAAATTCAGAAAATAAAGTGCTAAGCAAAGCAAGTGAAGAACGCCAGGTACAACATGTGCTGGCCAGGTATACCAGGGCAGCAGACCAGCTTAATGGCAAGGCAGTGGCTGACTTGTTTGTGCCGGATGGTAAGGTGGAAGTATATTATGGCAGGGGCGGAAGCCGCGAGTTACTTTTTGTATTATCGAGACAGGCAGAAATAGAAAATGCCATGTCAAACCTCATGAAACCGCACCCCGACAGAGGATGGAGCCATCATACAACACATGATCATATTATTGAAGTAAATGGAGATCATGCTACGATTGATGCACAATTTATCAGGTTTGATGCTGTAGGTGAAAGCCGCCCCGACAATGGATGGCCTGAAGGAACATTAGGATTAATGGGCAAGGTAACACCTACAGAATCGGGTTATTACCAGCCTGCCTTGCAGAAGATAAGCGGGGAATGGAAAATAGTTACGCTCGTTATTCTTCACGATCTGACTTTTGCAATTCCGGGAAAGTAAGTTCCCGGATAAAAAAGGACGCCCGGGAGCTTTCCCGGGCATCTTTTTTATAAGCATTGCGCGCAAGATCTGGAGAAACCATATTAATTTAATTTTTTAAACGGAATGATATGCCAACCAGCAGCAACAAAAATCCGGTAAAACCGAGTGCTATTGGAAGTGAAGTATGATGAGCGATAAAACCTAACGTTGCCGGGCCAACCAGCTGACCGGCATACCCAAATGTTGAAATAGCCGGTATAGCAACTGATGACGGCACATCTTTCAATCGTCCGCCTTCACTAAAAAATACAGGCACAATGTTAGCCGCGCCAATACCGAGTAAAATAAAGCCAAGCAATGATGTGATCAACCATGGGGTTAGCACGGCCAGGAACAAACCCGCAGCCGCCATCAGACTGCCATATACAACAACATTTTTGCTGTTAAAGCGGTTAACAATTTTGTCGCCAACTAAGCGCATAGTCGCCATGGCTACCGAAAATGCCGCATACCCAATTCCCGCAAGTGCAACGTTAACACCGCGGTCTTCCTTTAAAAATAACGCGCTCCAATCTAACATTGCCCCTTCCGATAAAAACACCGCGAAGCATAATATGCCTAAATAAATGATGCTCATTTTGAGCCAGGAAAATTTGTTGCCCGATGGGCTATTATTTACGATGCTGAAATTTTTAATGACCTGTTTTTCATAGGCGCTTTTAATGAGGAACCGGTATTGGCTTGTTGCAATTAAAAGCAATAATAACGATATGCTTATCGCTGCCACAAGCGGCGACAAGCCGGTTTTTATCAAAAATCCCAGGCCAAGTGAACCCAGGAGCCCCCCAACACTAAAAAGACCATGCAAAGATGACATAATGGGCTTGCCATATAAATTTTGCACTTGTACGCCATGGGCGTTCATGGCCACATCTACCGTGCCGATCGCTGAACCAAACACAAACAGGATGGCCCCCATGCCTGGTACCGAATTCATAATCAGCAGCAATGGCAAGGTTAAAACCACAACCATTGATGCAATTAAAATTACTATCCGGCTTCCGAATTTATGAATCAATACCCCGGTTACCGGCATCATGGTTATTGCACCGGCGCCTAATAGCAGCAGGAGCAGTCCCAGGCTCCCGTCATTAAGCCCCAGCCTGTATTTGGCGTAAGGCACCATAATGGCCCAGCTTGAAATTCCCAGGCCGCAAACCAAAAAAATTGCCTGTGTAGCTTTTTTTGATTTTTCTAAATTAATATCAGCTGAAATAGTCATTTAATTTGCAATTATTTGCAAATATGCATATAATTGCAAATAGTACCACTATTTATTTAAAATTTCAATTATAAAGCCAATTCAAATCAATTGAATTCCTGAATTTCTAAAATGATCGAGTTTGTCATCATCCGCGGGGAGGTCTGTAATCAAGCCGCTTACATCTTGCAGATCGCAAACCTTATAATATTCAGTCAGATTTAATTTTGCATGATTGCTCAAGGCAAAAGTTTTACTTGAATTTTTTAGCATACTTTGTTTCACTTCACCATCGTTTTGAAACACCGCTGTTATCCCAAAATCTTTGTGAATGGCGCAGGTCCCCATAAAATAAAGGTCGGCAACATATTTATTAACCTCATCGGATGTTTGTCCGCCGGTAACTATTTCTGTTTTCCTATTGTATGATCCTCCCAGTACAATAAGCTCAATATCTTTAAATTTTGAAATAATGGGTATCAAGGCTAAGTTATTGGTTATTAACCTAAAGCTGGAATTAGCCGGTAAATGTGATGCTATGGCGCAAACTGTTGTGCCCCCATCCATAAAAATTGTTTGCCCGCTCCTGATCAGTTGCTGTGCTTTTAAAGCGATAATATCTTTTTCGTCAGAAAAATACTGGGACCTGTCCTGGAAACTGAGCGGGTTTTTGGATTGAGAAATTGCACCGCCCCGTACTTTTAAAAGTAGCCCGTTGTTATAAAGGGCCTCAATATCCCTGCGTACGGTATCTTCAGAAACGTTTAAATCCTTCGCAAGGGGTTCGTAAAATACCTTGCCCTTTTGTTTTAAATTAACCAGGATATGATTAAACCGTTCTTCCTTTAACATTTGTAATAATATAATGCAAATATATAATATTGCAAACAAGATAATTAACCCGGCCAATGCGTAGTTTACGTTAAACTTTGTTTGAATGTACCGTCTTCGGATAAGTTAGGCCTGTAGTTGTTATATAGCATCACATAGAAATACACTTAGTATAATCGTAATTTTGAATGGTGCAGGTTGAGGCAGTTATCAAAATAATTTGGGCGTTACCCCTTGGTAGAAAGGGGTCAGGCTTTACACTCATACTGCCCGGGCCTTAACCCAATGTCATTAAGTTAAGAGAATTAATATCGAACACCCAACACCGAATTTTGAATAATGAAGTAAGAAACTTCGAAATTCGATATTCAAAATTCATTATTCGATATTAAATTCCTTCACTTTTTCCTTAACTTAATGACATTGGGCCTTAGCCACATTGGCCGGTATCCGTTTCAATCCTTAATGCGAAACAGGCGTCAACCTTGAAGCGGGGCACGAGAAATCAGCGCTTTTGGCTTTTGCGCTGCATTCTCGCCAGAGAGGGATTATTTTTTCGGTTCTTTGTGGAATATCCCGTTCGAATGCATCCTAATATAAAAATTGTCAATTTTTTAAAAAATACGCTTATGCGGCGCGAACCATTAATGTTTTTACTCCTCTTTTTATCCGGGCTGCCGCTTTTAGCGCAAAAAAGGTTAAAAGGGATTTACGACGCGGAAACACATTTATTCTTTTATGCCGACCGTAATATCCTCGTCAAGCCATTTGTGAATAACCGTGCCGCATTCATGATCCCGGGGGCCGATCCTTTTAACGAAAAGACCAACAAGGTGGGCTATATCGATACTAACGGGAAAGTGGTTATTAAGCCGCTATACAGCAATTGCAGCAACTTTCGCGGTGATTTTGCACTGGTACAGGATACCGGCCGGCAGATGGCCGTCATCAACAGGCAAGGGAAAATAATTATCCCATTTGCGCGGCATGACATTTCTTTTTGCAAAAATGGCTTGTTTATAACCGCTACCTACAACTCCCGTGTAAATAAAGGCAGCATGTGCATTGTAAACGACAGGAATAAAATAGTAGTGCCGCCCGGCAGGTATGCCGGGTACGCGATGCCGCCGTACCCGATGAACCCTTACGATATAAGGGAAAGCACAGATGACGTTGGCCATCTGGAATTTGTTTGGTACCAGTTATGGGCGATGACCGTGCAGTTTCAGAATTATATTGGTATGAAAAAGGGCGACAAGTGGACTGTGATAGACCGTACCGGAAAAGAAGTTATTCCTGCTAAGTTCGATTGGATAGGGGTTTTCAGCAATGGGCTTGCCCCCTTCAGTATCAATAAAAAACACGG
Organism: Bacteroidota bacterium; assembly: GCA_013288235.1. Lineage (GTDB taxonomy): Bacteria > Bacteroidota > Bacteroidia > Sphingobacteriales > Sphingobacteriaceae > Mucilaginibacter. The sequence goes on from JABDCF010000023.1 coordinate 23,628, forward strand.
CGTTGTTGACAGTACCGGCAATGAACTTATCCCACCAACATATGATAACCTGGAATTAAGCGGAAGTAAATTTGTAATTGCCATTCAAAATAAAAAATGGGGCGTGGTATCTGTTACCGGTAAAATACTGGTGCCTTTTAAATATGACGTGATAAGCCAGGTGGCCGACGGCGCGTTCACTGTTTCAGTAGGTTACCCGGACGGAAAATGGGGCGTAGTTAATGCTTCAGGCATTACCATCATTCCTGCAGAAAACAACGGCGTAGTTCAATTTGGTACGGGTTACCAGGTTACCAAAGACAATTCAAGAAGCGCCCTGTTTGATTCGACCGGGGTACAAAAAACGGCTTATGCCTGCCCACGGGCTGCCGCCTACCCGGTATGGAATATGTGCGACCAGGGCTTTATTGTTTACAATGAGCGTAAACGCGAATTTGTGCATTATGAAGAGATAGACAAGCAGATGTACCATGACGACGATAAGTGGGGCTTGTTGGACACGGTCGGTGAGGAGGTAACCAAAGCGCAATATGACCAATTCAGAAACACTGAAAATGACAAAATGATTGCGGTACAGCAAAATAAGAAATGGTTTTTTATCAATAACCACGGCAAAAAATTAACCCCGGATATGTTTGACGACTTTGCAGAAGCCGACGGCTATTTTATCATTGTAAAAAAAGACGGGTTATGCGGCGTTATCAATAGAAATGGAAAATTGGTTATTCCTGTTAAATACGATGAAATAACCATCGGCACCCAGTGCGGGCCGGGCACCATGCAGGTTTTTAAAAATGGCCTCACCGGGCTTATTGATTATGCCGGTAAGGTAATCTGCCCTTGTAAATACACTTATATACGTTGTGCGGGTGGGGAGATAGTGGAAAAACATTAGGTGCCGATCCTTTAGTTTAGTCGATAACAAACTTTTGACTCTCGCCCGGGGTGGCGGCAATTAGTAGTCTTTCCGAATGTTTTCCGCGTTAAAAATGCTATCCGCCTGGTTACGCGTAATCGTTTTATTGGTCATCCCGACTTCGTATGTATAATCGGTTGAATCGATGCTTCCGGATTTAGAAAAATATGTTCTGATGTTAACGTATCTATTGACACTATCAGCACGCTTAAGATCATAGGTATCATCTTCGAACTCAAGCCGGTGTAACGAGTCCAAAAAAAGACGCTTATTTTGATGGCCGATTGTACTGTCTTTTTTGCTCCATTCAACATCACGGTCACCATGGTAACCAGGCTCCCAATTAACCGGGATAACCGGTACCCCGAATTTTGCACGTTTAGCATTTAATACAGGGCCAAATTTGTCGAGCCGCAATTTATTCTGGTGGGCAGTGTAATTTCTGCGCAGGTTAAAGCAAGAAATCCAAACGATCCAAAATGCCAGGTAGGCGACCTGGCTCCAATTGGGGTTGGGCCATCTTTTTATCGCCTGCCAGATGAGCATCAAAGCGAATAACGGAAAAAATATAGCCTCGAATTGATTATCAATTTGATGCTCCCATATCGCTACGGCCAGCAACCAAATTACAATCACACCCATACATATACGGTAAAGAATTATTTTAAGCTTAGGGATATCCATTAGTTAGTCCTGAAAGGTTTCGTTATACAATGATAATAAAAACATGCGTAGTTTTTAGGCCATCCCAGATTGTTTATGGCCAACCGCTGAAGTTTATAGCCACCCTAACAAAAAGCGAAATAGAACGACGGAACCTGCCCGTTATTTGATAGACAGACCTTGTTATTTATTGAATGCGAAATGTTCATTTCGCATTTAATTGGTACATTTAATTCCCGAAAAATTGTAAGTGCCTGATTGCCAGGTGTTCATTTCGCGTTTCTTGAAATCTTTAATTAGCTTATTATCAATGAGTTAGTTAAATTAAAAAGTAAAATTAATTTTTTCAGAATTTTAAATTATTGATTATCAATGGATAACAAAAAAAATTTGCTTTGTGTTGTGCTGAAATGAACATGAACACTAATTAAAAAATGAGCACATATTGTTACAAAAACACTATGTGATTTATCAATGTAATTTTTACCTTAGTAAACCAATTTATTCTTTTTTAAACCCAATTCTCAATGTGTAAAAAAATAGCTCACCTGTTTTTTATTTTTTGTGCTGTAATACTATTTAGCCTGAAGGCCTCGGCACAAACCCCTGTTGGTATTTTTGATGGCCAGGACGATATAGGCAAAGTTAAGCATGCCGGTACCGGCACCTACGACAGTAAATCGCAGGAATACCACCTGTCCGGCTCGGGCACAAACATCTGGGCTACACATGATGAGTTCCATTTTGTATGGAAAAAGATGACCGGCGATTTCATCCTGCGTACCAATGCCGCCTTTATAGGCAAAGGCGTTGAAGAGCACCGCAAATTTGGCTGGATGGTACGCTCATCACTGGATACAGGTTCAAAACACATCAGCGCTGCAGTGCATGGGGCAGGCTTAACTTCGCTGCAATTCCGCAGGGCGACCAACGGCGTAACTGAAGAAAAGAAATTCGATATGACATCGGCGGATATTATTCAACTGGAAAGAAAAGGCAATACCTATACAATGTCGGTAGCCCGCAAAGGAGACCTGTTTGTAAGCCAGGAAGTGAGCGACATAGATTTGGGGGATGATGTATATGTAGGCTTATTTATATGTGCCCATAACCCAAATGTTATTGAAAAAGCAGTGTTTAATAATGTACGCATAGCTGTGCCGGCGCCTTCAAGCCTTACACCATACAGGCAATATATTGGCAGCGCCATTGAGATACTTGACCTGGAGACACAGAATAGCAAAATTATATACCAGTCGCCAAAATCGATACAGGCGCCAAACTGGATGCACGATGGTAAAAATCTGCTGTATAACAGCGAAGGTTTGCTTTATACTTTCGATATTAAAAATGCAACGCCAACAGTATTAAACACAGGTTCGGCAAAAAACAATAATAACGACCACGTAATTTCATTCGACGGTAAATGGCTGGCCATCAGCAGCAGCGATAAAAGCGGGGCTTCCATTGGCTGGACACTGCCAATAACAGGCGGCGAACCAACGCGTATCACGCCGATAGGGCCGTCTTATATGCACGGATGGTCGCCTGATGGAAAGTATATCGTATTTTGCGGGGCAAGGAACAAAGAATATGATGTTTACCGGATACCCTCCGGCGGCGGCCCCGAAGAAAGGCTGACCACATCGCCGGGTTTGGATGACGGCCCCGAATATTCCCCGGATGGCAAATACATCTACTTTAACTCCGTACGCAGCGGCCTGATGCAGGTTTGGCGCATGAAAGCCGATGGCAGCGAACAAACACAGCTCACCAACGATGATTACGATAACTGGTTCCCGCACGTTTCGCCGGATGGCAAATGGATAGAGTACATCACCTTTAATAAAAATGAAGTTGCCCCCGGCGATCACCCTTTTTATAAGCATGTTTACCTGCGGGTGATGCCAGTTGACGGCGGCCCGTCCAAAGTTATCGCCTATTTATATGGCGGTCAGGGCACCATCAATACACCATCTTGGTCGCCTGATAGCAAACATCTTGCATTTGTAAGTAACAGTTCTTTATTATTCCCTATATTTCCAATCAGCAAATAATTAAAAAGACCATGAACAGTTCACGCCGTAAATTTATACAAACCAGCGCCCTGGCAGTTGCCGGCGCAGCTTTAATGCCTGATATGTTATTCGCAAAACCAAAAAAGATCGAAAGGTTGGGTTTGCAGTTATATTCTATACGCGATGCGATGGGGAAAGACCCTGCGGGGTCACTTAAAAAGCTGGCAGATATGGGCTACATCCATGTGGAACATGCCAATTATGTGAACAGGAAATTTTATGGCTACACCGCAAAGGAGTTTAAGAAGCTATTGGCTGATACAAACCTGCAAATGCCAAGCGGCCATACCGTGATGACAGCGCATGACTGGGACGACACCAAAAATGATTTTACTGATAAATGGAAATACACAATTGAGGATGCGGCAGAAGTAGGGCAGCGCTACGTAATAAGCCCATGGCTTGATGATAACCTGCGAACTGATATGGAAGGCCTTAAACGTTTTATGGATCAGTTTAATAAATGCGGACAGCTATGTAAAACACATGGAATGACTTTCGGCTACCACAACCATAATTTTGAGTTTAAAACAAAAATTGGCGACGGCGACCTGTACGATTTTATCCTTGATAATACCGACCCAGCCCTGGTAGCACAGCAAATGGACATTGGCAATATGCTTGGCGCAGGCGGCATAGCTTTAGATCTTTTGAAGAAATATCCGGGCCGTTTTGAGCTAATGCATGTGAAGGATGAAATAAAAAGCGACACAGGCCAGGGCATGGATGGTTATGATAGTACCGTACTTGGCGCAGGCGTAATGCCGGTTAAAGACATATTAAAAGAAGCCCGGAAAATAGGTGGAACATCGCAATTTATTATCGAGCAGGAATCGTACCAGGGTAAGGATCCATTTGATTGTGTAAAAATTGACTTACAAATCATGAAAAAGTGGGGCTTTTGATAATATTATTTTAACTTAACCGTGTCAATTAGACACTACCCCAAAATAACCTAAAGCTTAGGTCATTGCGAACGAAGTATGGTAATCTTGTAGCCATGCACATTCGTTTTGCATAGTTCGTCCTGGTAACTATCGGGGCTGCACTGCGCTCGCAAGGACAAGTAGCTTTAGATATATTACTTCGTAAACCAATAAATGTTAATTGTACATGATCTTTTCTAAAACCAATTTAAATGAATAGGCGTACGGTAATTAAAAATCTGGCTTTGGTTATTGGCGGCGCGGTATTGCTACCATCGTGTCTGCGGAAAGATGGCACTTCTTACGTTCAGCTTAAACATATCAGCCTTGATGGTGATCAGCAGAATTTAATAGCCGATATTGCTGAAATCATCATCCCAAAAACAGATGTCCCTGGCGCTAAGGACTTAAACCTGCCTGCATTTGTATTGAAAATGCTGGACGATTGCTATAATAAAAAAGACCAGCTGGCATTTTTGGCAGGGCTTGATAAATTTAACACCCTCGTAAAAACTAAATACAACAGTACATTCAGTGATCTTTCTGTTAAAGACAAGGAAGCTGTGTTAATTGGTATTGAAAATAGCAATAAGCCAAAAGCAGGCAGTAAGGCGCCTGCACGGAGGCCAAAACCTCAAAAAAACATGGCAGCCGACCCTTTAAATGCTTTTTATTGGAGTATTAAGCAACAAACAATATTTGGGTACACTACTTCCCAGTTTTTTATGACCAAAGAAATTTTTTACGACATGGTGCCCGGCAGGTATAATGTCCATTTCCCGGTTTCAAAACTAAAACTTAAGCTGGCTTAAAACATGGCAAATTTAAATATCGACAGCGTTAAGGCGCGCACTTTTGATGCTATTGTTATCGGCTCGGGCATAAGCGGGGGCTGGGCCGCCAAGGAATTAACAGGCAATGGTTTAAAAACACTGGTGCTTGAGCGAGGCCGCGATGTAAAACACGTAAAAGATTATCCTACCACCAATAAATTCCCCTGGGAGTTTGAACATCATGGACAGTTGCCGGTTTCTGTTACCGAACCCAACCCAATCGTTAGCCGCTGCTATGCATTTGGCGAAGATTCGGCACATTTTTTTGTTAAAGATAATGAGCATCCCTATGTACAAACAAAGCCGTTTGATTGGATACGCGGTTACCAGGTAGGGGGCAAGTCGTTACTTTGGGCAAGGCAAACTCAGCGCTGGAGCGATTTTGATTTTGAAGGTCCGGCAAGGGATGGCTTTGCGGTTGATTGGCCTATCCGTTATAAAGATATTGCGCCCTGGTATAGCTATGTAGAGAAATTTGCAGGAATAGCCGGCAATAAAGACGGCATCCCGGAACTTCCCGATGGCGAATTTTTGCCGGGTTACCCATTAAACGATGTCGAAGTTTACTTCGGCGATCACCTGAAAAAGAACTATAAAAACAGGCATGTAATCAGCGCCAGGTGTGCGCATTTGTCAAAACCTAATGATATACACTTGCAGCAAGGCCGCACCCAATGTCAAAACCGCGACCTTTGCCAACGTGGGTGTCCGTTTGGGGGCTATTTCAGCAGTAACGCATCCACCATTCCCTGGGCTGAAAAGTCAGGTAATATGACCTTGAGGCCATTCTCTGTAGTGGAGTCTATTATTTATGATGAGAAATTGGGCAAGGCTACCGGTGTCCGGATTATCGATACCAATACAAAACAATCCATAGAATATTATGCCCGCATAATTTTTGTAAATGCTGCAGCAATAAATACTAACCTTGTATTATTAAATTCCAAATCAAACCGTTTTCCGAATGGTTTTGGTAATGATAGCGGCGTATTAGGCAAATATGTTGCCTTCCATAATTATTCAGCCCATATTGGCGCTGAGTATGATGGACTAAAAGAATGGACAGTTGACGGGCGTTCGCCAACCGGTGGTTATATTCCCAGGTTCAGGAATGTTTATAAACAGGAAACAAATTTTCTGCGCGGATATGCATGTGGATTTAGCGGTTACAGGTACCAGCAGCATAAATACGACGGAGTTGGCAGTAGCTTGAAAGACGGGCTGGTAAAAGGAGACTTGAGCCCATGGTATGTAGGCTCGCACATGATGGGCGAAACTATTCCGAAAGAAAGCAACCACGTGAGCCTTGATGCCAAGCTTAAAGACGATTGGGGTGTACCGTTGCTTAATATTTCGGTTGATTATGACGATAATGATGAGAAGATGAAGAAGGATTATATAGAACAGCTTACCGAAATGTTTACATCGGCAGGCTTTAAAAATATCCAGCCGTCAACAAATCATCAGGCGCCCGGATTAGATATTCACGAAATGGGCGGTGCACGCATGGGAAAAGACCCAAAAACATCTATCCTTAATGAGTGGAACCAGGTACATGCCTGTAAAAATGTTTTTGTAACCGATGGCGCCTGCATGACATCAACATCGTGTCAAAACCCGTCGCTTACTTACATGGCATTAACGGCCAGGGCGGCAAACCATGCAGTTGAAGAGATGAAGAAGGGAAACGTGTAGCAATGGCGGTTTGCAGTCCCGATAGCTATCGGGGTTAGTTTGCAGTTACCATTGGAAGCTCAAAACGGAGAAATTAATACTACAGTACTACTACAAAATAGGTTAAATAGCTTTAAATAGTCATTGTGTTAAAAAAACACAATGAAATAATTTGTTCAGTAATTTTTTGTTTATACATTAGTCGAAGTAACCGGTTTATAAATTTATACATCTAATAATATTACTTTATGTCTGCAAACACTTATGACGCGATTGTCATCGGTTCAGGGATTTCGGGCGGATGGGCTGCAAAAGAGTTAACCGAAAAAGGTTTAAAAACTATAATGCTTGAGCGCGGCCGCAACATCGAACACGTTAAGGATTATGTAAACGCCAATAAAGATCCCTGGGATTTTCCGCACAGGGGAGGCCGTACACAAGAGATGATCAAAGATTATCCTGCCCTTAAACGCGATTATCCGCTAAACGAAACCAATCTTGATTATTGGGCAAGCGATAAAGATAGTCCTTATGTTGAAATTAAACGTTTTGATTGGTTCAGGGGTTATCATGTTGGTGGCCGTTCACTAATGTGGGGCAGACAATCATACCGCTGGGCTGATTTTAATTTTGAAGAAAACGCGAAAGATGGTATCGGGGTCGATTGGCCTATCCGCTATAAAGACCTTGACCCTTGGTATGGCTATGTTGAAAAATTTGCAGGGATATCAGGTAATAAAGACGGCCTTTCGGTGCTACCTGACGGTGAATTTATGCCAGCTATGGAAATGAATTGTGTTGAAAAAGATGTCGCTGCCCGCTTTAAAGATCATTATAAACAAGCAAGGTCATTTATTATTGGCCGTACTGCAAATATTACTGTAGCACATTATGCCCGTACCGCTTGCCAATACCGCAATAAATGCTGGCTTGGGTGTCCGTTCGGCGCTTATTTTAGTACACAGTCGTCAACTTTGCCCGCTGCTGTGGCTACCGGCAATTTAACCGTACGCCCATGGTCAATCGTTACAAAAATATTGTACGATAAGGATACAAAAAAGGCAAAAGGGGTTGAGGTGCTGGATGCTGAAACAAACCAGACTTATGAATTTTTTGCAAAAGTAATTTTCCTCAACGCATCAACATTTAATAGTACCTGGGTACTAATGAATTCTGCAACTGATATATGGCCCGATGGCTTAGGCAGCAGCAGCGGCGAACTGGGTCATAATGTAATGGACCACCACTTAGGCGTAGGCGCTTCGGGCACAGTAGAAGGGTTTGAAGATAAATACTATTTCGGCCGAAGGGCTAACGGCATTTACATTCCGCGGTACCGTAACCTGGGCGGCGAAAAATGCGATTATATCCGCGGTTTTGGTTACCAGGGTGGTGGCGGTCGTGAAGGTTGGAGCAGGGATATTGCTGAATTTGAGATAGGTGGCCAATTCAAAGACGCCATAACAGAACCTGGCACATGGACCATGGGTATTGGCGGTTTTGGTGAGACACTGCCTTATCATGAAAATAGAATAACCCTTGATAAAACCGTTAAAGATAAATGGGGATTACCGGTACTTGCTTTCGATGCTGAGATAAAAGACAATGAAAAAAAGATGCGGATGGATATGGAGAACGATGCGAAAGAGATGTTGGAAGCTGTAGGTGTAAAAAATATAAAAACACACAGCGGTAATCCTTTCCTTGGGCGTGGCATACACGAAATGGGTACTGCCCGCATGGGTCGCGACCCTAAAACATCAGTACTAAATGGCTGGAACCAGGTTTGGGATGCACAAAATGTGTTTGTAACCGATGGCGCTTGTATGGCATCAACTGCCTGCCAAAATCCATCACTAACCTATATGGCGCTTACCGCAAGGGCGGCTGACCATGCAGTAAGTGAATTGAAAAAGGGAAATATTTAGTAGTTTGCAGTTGCCAGTTTGCAGTTAAAAAAAGACTGCCAACTGCCAACTAAAAACTGCCAACTGAACACAAAGAATTTAGTAAAATAAAAAATATGTCTGCAAATACTTATGATGCGATAGTAATTGGTTCGGGGATCTCGGGCGGTTGGGCTGCAAAGGAATTAACCGAAAAAGGGTTAAAAACCATTATGCTGGAACGTGGCCGGAACATCGAGCATATTAAAGATTATGTGAACGCTAACAAAGCGCCCTGGGAGTTTGCCCATAGGGGCGGCCGTACACAGCAAATGATCAAAGATTACCCGGTATTGAAACGCGATTACCCGCTGAACGAAACCAACCTTGATTATTGGGTAAATGAAAAAGAAAGCCCATATGTTGAAGTAAAACGTTTCGATTGGTTCAGGGGCTACCATGTTGGCGGGCGCTCGCTGATGTGGGGCAGGCAATCATACCGTTGGGCAGATGTGAATTTTGAAGATAACGCAAAAGACGGTCACGGGGTTGATTGGCCTATTCGGTATAAAGACCTTGAACCATGGTATGGCTATGTCGAAAAGTTTGCTGGGATATCAGGGAATAGAGATGGACTTTCTATCCTGCCCGATGGCGAATTTATGCCGGCCATGGAAATGAATTGCGTAGAAAAAGACGTTGCCGCCCGTTTTAAGGAGCATTATAAAGAAGCACGTGCCTTTATTATAGGCCGCACGGCTAATATAACCGTAGCACATAATAACCGCACCAATTGCCAGTACCGTAACAAGTGCTGGTTAGGTTGCCCGTTTGGCGCATATTTCAGCACGCAGTCGGCTACTTTACCGGCGGCAACTGCTACGGGTAATTTAACCGTTCGCCCGTGGTCAATAGTTACCAAAATATTGTACGATAAGGACACCAAGAAGGCAAAGGGAGTGGAGGTTTTGGATGCCGAAACAAACCAAACCTATGAATATTTCGCGAAGGTTATTTTCCTAAATGCTTCAACTTTAAACAGTGCCTGGGTATTAATGAACTCGGCAACTGATATATGGCCTGATGGTTTAGGCAGTAGCAGCGGCGAATTAGGGCATAACCTTATGGACCACCATTTAGGTGTAGGGGCTGGTGGTATTGTTGAAGGCTTCCAGGATAAATACTATTTTGGCCGCAGGGCAAACGGAATTTACATTCCGCGTTTCAGGAACCTTAATGGCGAAAAACGTGATTATGTGCGTGGCTTTGGTTACCAGGGTGGTGCAGGCCGCGAAGGTTGGGGTAGGGATATTGCCGAAATGAATATTGGCGGTGCCTTTAAAGATGCTTTGACCGAGCCTGGATTATGGGGCATGGGAATAGGCGGGTTTGGCGAAACATTGCCATATCACGAGAACAGGGCATATCTTGATAAAACCAAAAAAGACAAGTGGGGCTTACCTGTTTTAGCAATAGACGCAGAAATTAAGGATAATGAAAAGAAAATGCGTATTGACATGGCGAATGATGCAAAGGAAATGATGGAAGCCGCCGGTGTTAAAAATGTACAAACCTATAATAGTGAGGGCGTTTTGGGCCGGGGTATCCATGAAATGGGAACTGCACGTATGGGCCGCGATCCAAAAACTTCGGTATTGAATGGCTGGAACCAGGTATGGGATGCCCAGAATGTATTTGTTACGGACGGCGCGGCAATGGCATCAACGGCTTGTCAAAATCCATCGCTTACATACATGGCGCTTACCGCAAGGGCAGCCGATCATGCTGTAAGCGAGTTAAAGAAGGGGAATATTTAGACAGTTGGCAGTTGCCAGTGCGCAGTTGGCAGTTGTTTTTGAAGCGTGTTTTTGTGGAAACGTGATATTGGAAGACTGACAAAGAAGAGTAGCTAAAATTTTGAACCAAATTGTATATCATGACTGAAGAAGAAAAACCAGGTAAATCAAACCCCTCGAGGCGGGAGTTTTTAAAAACAAGCACCATAGCCGCCGCAGGCATTATGATAGTACCGCGGTTTGTGCTGGGCGGTAAAGGGTACATCGCCCCAAGCGATCGTTTGACTGTTGCCAGCGTAGGTGTTGGGGGCAAGGGCTGGAGCGACATCAACTATTTTGATAAAAGCGGCAAGGCCAATGTAGCCTTTTTGTGCGATGTGGACGACCGAAGCATGGCGCCGGCTGCAAAGAAATTCCCTAACGCAAAAATTTATAAAGACTGGCGCAAGCTGTTTGATGAGCAGTCGAAAAATTTTGATGCCGTGTCTGTTTCAACGCCTGACCATACCCACGCTATAGTTGCTTACCACGCTATGCAGCTGGGTAAGCACGTTTATGTTCAGAAACCATTAACACATGATATAGCCGAGGCGCGTTTGTTGACCCATGCGGCAAAGCAATACAAAGTGGTTACCCAAATGGGTAACCAGGGCGCGTCAAATGACGGAACACGGTTAATGTCAGAGTGGTATGATGCAGGTTTAATAGGCGATGTACATACAATTTATTGTTGGACAAACCGTCCGGTTTGGCCGCAGGGTATCGCCTGGCCCGCACCCAATCCTAATATCCCGAAAGAACTTGATTGGGACCTGTGGCTCGGTACTGCCCCTCAAAAAGATTATATTGACAAACTGGTGCCCTTTAACTGGCGGGGCTGGTGGGACTATGGCACCGGCGCTTTGGGCGATATGGGCTGCCACCTTGTTGAGGCCCCTTTCAGAGCGCTTGGCCTTAAATATGTAAAGGATGTGCAGGCGAGTGTCGGCAGCGTCTATGTGGATGAATTTAAGGAAGGGCATTTCCCCGAAAGTTGTCCCCCCTCAAGTCACATCACACTTACCTTCCCCAAAACAGAAAAAACGCTGGGTGATGTTACCATGCATTGGATGGACGGCGGTATTCAGCCTGAAAGGCCTGATGAACTTGGGCCGTCGGAGAGTTATGGTGGCGAAAATGGTAATGGCACCTTGTTCATAGGTACTAAAGGAAAGATGTATGCCAGCACCTATTCGGATGCGGCAACGCTGTTACCTAAAAACCTTACCCAGAGTGCTAATGCGCCGCAAAAATGGGCGCGGGTGCCTGGCGGCGCCAACGGTCACTATGCACAGTGGATAGAAGGGTGTATAGCTGGTTACGGTAAAACCGAACTCAGTTCATCATTTGACGTAGCCGGCCCGCTTACCGAAGCCTTGCTGATGGCTAACCTCGCTGTGCGCGGTCATAGTCTGAAGGGCGGCCAATTGAAGTACGTATGGGATAACGACAATATGAAGGTTACTAACTTTGATGCCGTTAACCAGTATGTTAAACGTACTTACAGGGAAGGATGGAGCGTATAAGGTTGAATTATTGAATTATTGATTTATTGAATTTTTTCCGATATTCAATCACTAATTCACTAACTCGCTAAATCACTAATTAAAAACTCAATAAATCAATAACTCAATAATTCAATAATTAAAATGAATAGAAGAGACGCCATAGGTAGAGTTGCCCTGATAATGGGTGGCGCTGTAATAGGTGCCGAATTTTTTATTTCGGGATGTAAATCAAACACAGCGAACGTAGCTGACCTGTTTGATGCAGATCACACTGCCTTTTTAAATGAAGTTGCTGATACCATATTGCCTACAACAAGTTCGCCCGGTGCAAAAGCTGCAAATGTTGGCGCTTTTATGGCGGTGATGGTAAGGGATTGTTATACACCTGCCGACCAGAAAACATTTGTTGAAGGTATGTCGAAACTTGATGATGCTGCCAAAAAGAAATTCAGCAGCAAGTTTTTAGACCTTACACCACAACAGCGTACCGATTTGCTGGTTGATCTGGATAAAGAACAAAAAGACTTTACAACCCAACGAGGTAAAACTTTGGACGCTGATGCGGCTAAACATAAGGGCGAAGCCAATTACAAAGCGCCTGAGTTGCCGAAACACTATTTCAGAATGATAAAAGAATTAACCCTGCTGGGCTACTTCACATCCGAGATCGGCGCTACAAAAGCTTTGCGCTATATAGCGGTACCGGGACGATATGATGGCTGCATCCCTTACAAAAAAGGCGATAAAGCATGGGCAACTTAAGCAATTATTGAATTATTGAAGGTTGAATTATTGATTTACCTGGTTGTTTTTGGATTATTGAATTTAATTCGACATTCTTTTACTCCAGTCATAATCAATAATTCAATAATTCAATAATTCAAAATTAAATAATTCAGTAATTCAAAAGTAAAACATGGATAGAAGAGACGCCATCGGCAGGGTTGCCCTGATAATGGGAGATGCTGTAATAGGCGCCGAATTTTTTATTTCGGGATGTAAATCGACGAGCACGCAGGTTAGCGATTTGTTTGATGCAGATCACGTGACCTTTTTAAACGAGGTTGCCGATACTATCCTGCCAACAACGGCCGCTTCGCCGGGGGCAAAAGCTGCAAACGTTGGCCAGTTTATGGCCGTAATGGTACGGGACTGCTACGAACCGAAGGATCAGAAGATATTTTTGGAGGGGACAAAGAAACTGGACGATGCAAGCCGCAAGAAATACAGTAGTAAATTTTTGGACTTGACGCCGGAACAGCGCACCGATCTGCTGATAGCCCTGGATAAAGAGCAAAAGGATTATTATACCCAGCAGTATAAAAATATGAATGCCGATATGGCTAAACATAAAGGTGACACTAAATATAAAGCGCCCGATATTCCGAACCATTATTTTAAAATGATTAAGGAATTAACGCTGTTAGGTTATTATACTTCGGAAGTAGGTGCTACAAAAGCCCTGCGTTATATTGAAACCCCCGGTCATTATGATGGCTGTGTGGACTATAAAAAAGGAGACAAAGCCTGGGCGATAGATGATTAATTCAATTATTGAGGGATTGAATTATTGAATTATTGATTGGGTTGTCATCATCAACCTACCGAATACTTTTTAATCAATAATTCACTAATTCAATAATTCAAAATTAAAACAATTCACTAATTCAATAATTCAAAATTAAGACATGTCTCATAGAAAACTCCGTATGGGGATGATAGGCGGGGGAAAAGATGCTTTTATAGGCGCTATTCACCGTATTGCGGCCAATATGGACGGCCAGATAGAATTGGTTTGCGGCGCTTTAAGTATACACCATGATGTTGCCATTGAAAGCGGGCATATACTTTTTTTACCTGGCGACCGCATCTATACCAATTACCAGGATATGATCAGCGCCGAAAGCAAGCTGCCTGCTGATAAACGTATGGATTTTGTAACCATCGTTACGCCAAACTTTGCCCATTTTGCCCCGGCAATGATGGCGCTTGATCATGGCTTTAACGTGGTCATTGAAAAACCCATCACTTTCACGCTTGACGAAGCAAAACAGTTAAAGAAAAAGCTGGATGAAACAGGCCTGATGCTATTGCTTACACATACGTATTCGGGTTACCCAATGGTGAAAGAAGCAAAGCAACTGGTTAAAAACGGCGCTTTGGGCAAGGTGAGAAAAATTTATGTTGAATATATACAAGGCTGGTTAAGTAAACTGTCCGAACGTGAGGGCAATGCACAGGCCGCTTGGCGAACTGATCCGTCAAAATCGGGCAAAAGCGGTTGTATGGGCGATATAGGCACACATGCGGCGCACCTTGCCGAATATATATCCGGCTTAAAAATAACACAGCTGAATGCCTCATTAAATATTGTGGTTGATGGCAGGATGCTGGATGATGATGGCGCAGTTTTATTGCGTTTTGAAGATAAAGCAACCGGCGTACTCACCGCTTCGCAAATTGCTGCGGGTGAAGAGAATGCGCTTAAAATACGCGTTTACGGTGAGCATGGCAGCCTTGAATGGGCGCAGCAGGAACCAAATACCCTTACCCTTAAATGGCTGGATAAGCCCGCACAAACTTTAAGGGCAGGGAATAATTATGGCGACCGGGAATCAACCTACGCCACGCATAATTGTCGCACACCAGGTGGTCACCCAGAGGGTTACCTGGAGGCATTTGGCAACTTGTACCGCAATTTTGCATTAACGTTAATGGCAAAAATAAACGGCGAAGAACCAAAACCCGAATGGCTTGATTTCCCGGGCATTGAGGATGGTATACGCGGTATGGCATTTATTGAAAATGTAGTAAATTCAAACCATAGCAATGAAAAATGGACGGATTACGTAATTTGATGTGCGGAT
This sequence comes from Bacteroidota bacterium, assembly GCA_013288235.1. GTDB lineage: Bacteria > Bacteroidota > Bacteroidia > Sphingobacteriales > Sphingobacteriaceae > Mucilaginibacter. Next base: position 38,814 of record JABDCF010000023.1, read on the forward strand.
GATTGATTTGAAGATGTGTTAATTTGAAGATTTGAAAATGTGTTTATTGGGGTGACCAATGACCAATTACTATTGACCAATGAAAACAATTAAAGGCCCGGCATTATTTATAGCACAATTTATAGGCGACGAGGCGCCATTTAACAGCCTTGAAGGTATTTGTAAATGGGCAAAAGATTTGGGCTACAAGGGACTGCAACTACCTACACTTGATTCGCGTTTTATCGACCTAAAAAAAGCAGCGGAAAGTAAATCGTACGCTGAAGAACTGAAAGGCGAGATAAATTCGTACGGTTTGGAAATTACCGAGCTATCAACCCACCTACAGGGGCAACTGGTTGCTGTAAACCCTGTTTACGACCAGCTTTTTGATGGTTTTGCCCCAGAACAATATCGCAATAGCCCAAAATCAAGGCAGGAGTGGGCGGTGCAACAATTAAAATATGCTGCGAAGGCTTCACAAAATTTAGGATTAAATGCATCTGTTACGTTTAGCGGGGCATTGCTTTGGCCAATGGTTTATCCATGGCCCCAAAGGCCCGCAGGTATAGTAGAAACGGCTTTTGACGAACTGGCGAAACGCTGGAAACCTATCCTTAATGTTTACGAGGATTGCGGCATCGACCTTTGCTATGAAATACACCCCGGCGAAGACCTGCACGATGGCATAACTTACGAAATGTTTTTGGATAAAGTAAATAATCATAACCGCGCATGTTTGCTATATGACCCATCACATTTTGTGTTGCAGTGCCTTAATTATTTAGAATACATCGATAATTACCACGAACGTATAAAAATGTTCCACGTAAAGGATGCCGAGTTTAACCCAACAGGGAAACAAGGTGTGTACGGCGGCTACCAGAACTGGATAGACCGCGCAGGCCGTTTCCGTTCATTGGGCGATGGTCAGGTTGATTTTAAGGGGATTTTTAGTAAACTTACCCAATATGATTATTCCGGCTGGGCGGTGCTTGAATGGGAATGTGCCCTTAAACATCCGGAAGACGGTGCCCGAGAAGGTGCAGAATTTATAAAAAACCATATTATAAGAGTTACCGACAAAGCATTTGATGATTTTGCCGCCTCCGGCTCGAATGACGCATTTAACCGGAAGACACTTGGTATTTAAAAAAATATGTACATATTTATAAGCCAATTATTAAACTAATTATAACCTAAAATTATTAAAATGCAATCTATTAACCGTACAGCGCTATTCAGGGCAAGTTGCCTTTCCCTTTTAGTTACATCTTTGTCTTTTGGTATCCGCGCGGGTATCCTTAATAAGCTTGGTGTTGATTTTCAACTTGACAAAGCACAACTGGCGTCAATAACCGCTACGGCTTTTTATGGATTCCCTATTGCTGTAGTTATCGGCGGCTTTATCGTTGACGTGATCGGTATGAAAAGATTGCTGGTGATAGCATTCCTGTTTCACCTGGCAGGTATCCTGTTAACAATTTTTGCGCAGGGTTTTTGGACGCTTTATATCTCAACTTTATTGATAGGCCTTGCAAACGGTACTGTTGAAGCAGCTTGTAATCCTTTGGTAACCGCGCTATTTCCTGATAATAAAACAACAAAGCTTAATCATTTTCATTTGTGGTTTCCAGGCGGCATAGTAATCGGTACGCTTATCGTGCTTTTACTAAACCAATTTGGTTTAGGTTGGCAGATTCAAGTAGGGCTAATGCTTATACCGACGGCTATTTATGGTTACCTGTTTTCGAAACTTGATTTCCCTGTTACAGAACGCGTCTCATCGGGTGTATCAACAGGTGGGATGTATAAAGCTTTATTAAATCCCTTGTTCCTTTTTATGTTCGTTTGTATGATAGGTACAGCGATAACCGAGTTATTTACCGGGCAATGGATTGATGTATTACTGAAAAATGTAACACAAAACGCCATTCTGATACTGACTTTAGATACAGGCGTAATGGTTATAGGACGCGCATTTGCCAGACCTGTACTTAAGCTTTTCTCACCACAGGTATTATTATTGATATCCACAATACTTGCTGCTACGGGCATATACTTATTAAGTACATTAACCGGCGATGCAGTATTTTTGGGCGCAATTGTTTTCGGTATGGGTGTTTGTTATTTTTGGCCAACCATGCTTGGTTTTGTTAATACAAACCTGCCCGAAACAGGTGCTATCGGATTAAACCTGATGGGCGGGATTGGCATGTTTGCTGTTTCCATCTACACAATATTTATGGGCCGTTATTATGATAATATTGTTCAGCAAGCAGGCGGTAGCAATGCAACAGCAGGCCAGCAGGTTTTGCAAACAACCCTTGTTATCCCGTTGATATTAATCGTTGCTTTTGCCGGGTTAGTAATTTACATGCGCTCGAAAGGTAAAACCGCCTCGTTAAAAACAGCTGCGGTATAGAACAAAAAACATAATAAATTGTAATTTTAAAATCTTTATCAATCAACAAAATCACCCAAATGAAAAAAGTTTTTTTAGTATTAAGTATATGTGCGGCGTTATCAGCTTGCGGGGGCGGCGCCAAGCAGGGAAACAGTGACAGCACGGCGGCGGCAAATCAAACTGCAAAAGCATCCGAATCAAGCGTTGATACCAATGCCAATAAAACAGGCGTCGAAGATTCAGGCGCGCCGTCATCTGCTGCCGGTGCAAAACTAATGGCCGCATCTGATTGTAATACCTGCCATAAAATCGATACCAAAGTTATCGGGCCTGCGTTTAATGATGTAGCAAAAAAATATCCCGACACTGAAGCCAATATCGATACTTTAGCAAATAAAGTGATTAAAGGCGGACAAGGCAATTGGGGTAATATCCCTATGGCGCCGCATCCGACGCTTGCGCTGGCTGATGCTAAAACCATTGTGAAATACATTTTATCGCTGAAAAAATAACGTTTACGAAATTGTAGAGGCGCCCCGATTTGTCGGGGCGTCTCCCGCCATCAAAGC
>JABDCF010000024.1 GCA_013288235.1 Bacteroidota bacterium
GGAAAATTATATCAGACTGGTTTTGATGCCAGAAGGTGTGCTTTTAAAAACAGCCAAATAATAATTGAGCATAACATAAATAAAGGCTGGGCAGTCAGCAGAATGGTATTTGATCCTTTGCACAAACGTTCTTTGTAGGATCAGTTAATAGTTAATTAGTTTAGCGCTGCCTTGTGCGGGCGGCGTTTTTGGCTATAAAATAAAAGCCTCATTCTTTCTTTGTTACACACTTTGCGGTCAAATCTTTAGTTTAGTTACCAATAGCAAAAGCTAAAATGGGCAATCTGGCAATTAGCCCTCTGCAAATTATTATTAGTGTTTTCGCCGCTATTATTCCCGTACTTAATGTTTATTTGCTTTTGGTACTTTATTTAAATAGTTTAATTTATTTCAAGTATTGTTAACGAAGAGTTGTTGAAACCATTTCCATCATTTTTTCAATGTAAAATAGCTAATATTTTTGCGTCTGCCTCGGGCCTGATATATCCTTGCTGAATCCCTTTAAATAAAAGCTTTTCGAGCGTACTGATTAAAAATTCAGCTTTAAATGTTTGAAACCGCATCCATGCGTCGGGATAGTATTTTTGGAGGTCATGAACAACAATCGGATTAATCCTGGAAAAAACATCCTCGGCTCCTTTGGTCATGGTGACCAATTCTTCTATCATGTTTTCAGAACTGCTGATTAAAGCGCGTAATTGGTCGCAATCCTCCTTTAATCTTTTATCCACTAAAACATTAATGAGTTCATTCTTATCAGTAAAATAATGGTAGATCGTTTTTTTCGATACCCCCAGGTTCCTGGCAATATCATCCATGGTTACACTCCTGATCCCGGACTGTAAAAATAATTCCTCACTACCCTTTAATATTCTTTCTACTGCTACCATAAAATGTTATCAGAAAAGTAAAAAAATAAAGTTAAATACTTGATAGTTGATTGCCAAACTTAATTAAAAATATCTTTGAAAGTTATAAATTGAAATTATTAATTCCGTCAATTTGCTAAATCAGATAAGTTGTAATAATAATTGTTGATTTAAGGGATGGCCTTATATCCGGGATCCTCGTATAGTTATAATCCGATTAATTGGTACAGGCAGTTAAATGTAGTACCTGTACATGATCATCCCTTCCTGTTTATCTGTTCAGAACCGGACTGAGAAAATGGTATCTGAAGAAAAATGCCGTAAGTAAGGTACTTAATTAACAATATACAGCAGGTGATGCAAATGGCCGTGGATTTACGCAGTGGCCTGGTATAGAAAGCATTACCGCCGGCAAACGGCCTATCCAATGCTGGATGGCGCCATAGATAAACAGACAACGCTCTTATCTTACATGGATATATCCTTGGATGAAGACATATTGTTTTTGGTTTGTGTGCCTGTCGTTTTACTGCTTATAAATATGCGAAAACAAAGATCAGGATGGTCGATGCAGCGCATTGGGGAATTTAAATACTTTATTTAAGTTTGTATATTCATGAAGATGCAGATAAAGAAAAGTAAAAAAGTGGAACTCGCAGTAGAGTTTGGCCGGTCGATGTCAGAATTAAGGAACTATGTCCGCCAGTATATCCAGGTTAAAATTAAGGAGAATGGCAGCAACATTACTTTTGAAATGCTGGAAGTGATGGGATGCCTTTGGAAAAAGGATGGCGTAAACCAGCAGGAGATCGCTGACCTGACTTTAAGGGATAAATCCAGCATGACCTATTTATTGGATAACCTGGTGAAACGCAAACTGGTAAGACGCTTGGAAGATGAAAATGACCGTAGGAACAAACTGATCTATTTAACCAATGAAGGGACAAAACTGAAGGAAACGCTGAACCCCTGGGTAGCAGAAGTCTACGGTATGGCCTCAGAGGAATTGGCAATGGAAGATTTGCAAAACGGTTTAACACTGATCAACCAAATGATCGTTAAACTTAAAAAAGAATAAAAAATTTGATATATCAGTTAAATACTTGATTGTTTATATGTTAACCAAAAGTAAATATGTAAAATATGGAACTTGAAGAAACAATCCTCGATAGGGTATGCAACCAGATCCGTTCGTTTATAGAAAGGGAAATGAGTATCACAATGGTATTCTGGATGACTATATTTTTAACTGTCGCCGCACTGAAGCTGTTTCGGTTCATCCATTGATAAGTAAAAAAAGAAAAGCTTTAAATAACTCATAAAACTAAATGATATGAATATCACTAATCACGAATTTAACACTGTGCCGGTAGCTGATGGCTCCGAAATGGGGCTTTACGTTGCCTTCCCGGAAGGCCAGGGCAGCTTTCCTGCTATTATTGTTTTACAGGAAGGCTTTGGACTTACCCGGCACATTCGCAACATCGCCGAAGGGCTTTGTAACTAGGCTATGCAGCCATAGCACCCGAACTTTACCACCGCAGCGGTCACCGTGTGGAAGCTTCCTATGATGATTTTCCCAAGGTCATGGAGCATTTCAATGCCATTACTAAAGGGTCTTACCGCTGATCTGGAAGCGGCTTACCAATTTCTTCAACAGCAAGATAATGTGATCGGGGACAAAATCGGCAGCATAGGTTTTTGCCTCGGCGGCCGCGTTTCTTTCCTGGCGAACTCAGTTTTACCAATGGTTGCCGCTATTTCCTATTATGGCGGCGGCATTGACCAGTTAATCGATGAGGCTCCCAATCTGCATGGCGCCCATCTTTTCTATTGGGGTGGCCTGGACCTTCACATCACGTCCGATAAGATCGAAGTTGTTAACGCTTTGAAAAATGCCGGTAAGGATTATACCAATGTGGTCATATCCCATGCGGACCACGGTTTTAACTGGCACGCTTGCGTTAACTGCCGTAAGATGGAAGCAACTGTTTGGCCAAATAAGTCCGTGTTTCCAGTTTTCAGGGACAGCTATGTTTTGATCCAATTATATACAGATGATAAAACCGAACTGGAAAAAGCAGCACAATATAGCTCATCTTTCAGCCATAAAGACATTACCAGTATGGGTTCCCTGAACAGTGACATCGAGGCTTCCAGATTTAACAGTAATTCCCAGCCATTTTATGTGCTGCTTAACCCCCATACCGAAGGAATACTTGTTCCTCCATTAGGGGCAGATTATGATCCTGGTTCTTACCTGTTTTATTTAAAAAGCGGTTTAAATGAATATTAAAAGGTAATTAAAGACATTCAATAGTGCCTGCCGCATCTTCATCACGGTTATTATGAAGGTCGGTTAATTGTCAATAACGCCTCTTTGATTGGAGAGATGTTTTTTATTAAAAAATACAGGGACAATTTTAGTGGCTTCGATCGCTACAAATCCACTGCGCCAAAAGATGGCAGTAAAGATTAACCTCTCGACATCGGGGAAACTACTTGCTATTTTCTTGTCATTTCTGATCCTTTTCGGACGAAATAAATCTGGCAAATTCAGTAGCTAATTAATCATGGAAATGAAATCTTTAAAATATTAGTTTAAAACTTGACTGTCAAATATATAACTTTGCTTCAAAAATTAATTTAAATGCAGAGGCAAGGAGAATCCCTGATTGAACATGGACCGCGTTTGGTCATCATCACCGTTACCGCAGTAGTTTGCGCGTTGTTAGAAATTATCGACACCACAATTGTAAATGTGGCGCTAAATAATATGCGTGGCAGTTTAGGCGCAACTTTAAACGAGATCGGTTGGGTAATAACCGCCTATTCTTTAGCAAATGTGATTATTATACCCCTGACCAGCTGGCTTTCCCAACAATTTGGCCGGCGGAATTACTTTGCCGCTTCCGTAATTATTTTTACGGTTTGTTCTTTTTTATGCGGCAACGCGCATTCCATAACGGAGCTGATCATCTTCCGGTTTTTACAGGGTATGGGTGGTGGTGCGTTGCTGGTTACCTCGCAAACTATTATCACAGAAAGCTGGCCGCCCGAAAAAAGGGCAATGGCCCAGGCCATATACGTTTTAGGAATTATCGTGGGGCCAACACTTGGCCCGCCCATAGGTGGCTACATTGTTGATAATTTCTCGTGGCCGTTTATCTTTTATATCAACATCCCCGTCGGAATAGTTGCAACCCTGCTTACATTAAGCTATGTAAGAAGCCCGAAGTATGAACAAAAGAGGTCTGCCAAAGAGATCGACTGGCTTGGCATCATTTTGCTTGCAGTAGGTATTTCGTCCCTGCAATACGTTTTAGAAAAAGGCCAGGAAGATGACTGGTTTAACAGTCAACTGATTATTACGCTTTGCATTACTGCATTTTTGGGATTATACCTGTTTGTCTGGCGTCAACTGGAAACCAAATTCCCGGTGGTTAATATAAGGGTGCTTAAAAACAGCAATTTACGGATGGGGGTTATGCTTTCTTTTGTAATGGGGTTTGGCTCGTTCGGTTCCACCTTCGTAATTCCCCTGTTTACACAATCACTATTAGGATGGACAGCCCAGCAGGCTGGTGTACTGCAATTACCAAGCACGTTATTTGCAGCCGTTATGATGCCTGTTGTAGCTACTTTAATTCAAAAAGGTGTTCAGCAAAAGTATCTGATTGCAATGGGGATGTTTATATTTTACATTTTTTGTATGCTCTGCTATCGAATTATTGTGCCGGATACCAGCGCTGGTGATTTCTTCTGGCCATTAATCGTAAGAGGGCTCGGCTTAGGTTTATTATCGGTACCGGTAAGCACCATGTCGCTATCTACGCTAAAGGGACAGGAGATCGGTCAGGGCGCAGCTTTTACAGGTATGATGCGACAGCTGGGCGGTTCATTTGGTGTGGCGCTTATATCCACCTATTTATCTCGGGAAACCAGTATCCACCGGGTAAATGTGGTAAGTCAATTAAATGTGAATGATATCAATGTCCAAACAAGGATCGCGCAGCTTGCTGCCGGGGTGCATACCCATGGATTGGATAGCTTAACTTCACGAAATACAGCTTATCAAATGATGGATAATTCGGTTACTATGCAGGCCACACTGCTGTCCTATATGGATGTATTTATGATGGTGGGTGTAGTTTTTGTAGTTTTTGTACCCCTGGTATTATTAATCGTTAAGAAATCTAATGCAAAGGTCAGCCTGGCGGATGCCGCGCATTAACTGAATTAATTTTTAGTAATCGACGGAACCGTCAATTGCCAGGCAGGTATAATATCAACAAAAAGCAAAGTAATATACCTGACAGTTATATGCATAACTATAATCGTATACTGTTGAATGATCGGCTATAAAAAATTAAAAACGGTGATAAGATTTATATAAAAAATGATTGTACAAAGGGATTTTATGAATAAGGGAATTTTGCAGAAGAATGAGCGGCAATTTAGGTAGGGCAAAAAAGATGCCCGGGCACTCGCTGCCGGGCATCTTTACCTAAACCTTATCACAATTGCAAGCATAGATACCTGCAATAATTTGAATTGTAAACTTAATTTTAATACTACAAGAGGGACGAATGTATCTCCAAATTTACATAGGAATGAAAGTTCAGATAAACGATCATCAAAAGAAGATCAGGTAAAGTATAAGCAGCATTAAAGCATATTTAACCGCATAATATAAATTACGGTTATAAGCTTTTATTCGTTTCCCCAGCAATCTGATTGAATAAACGTATTTAAAAACCTTATTGATGTTACTTGTTTTGTCTTCGCCCATATTTGGTGATACTGCAGCGGCCATTATAAACCAGCCAAAAAACTTATTCCATCCACGGCCAAACACGGTTTTGATAGGTCTTTCAATATCACAGAAAAGGATAATACGATCAATATTCGTCTTATTTTCGGCATAATGCACATAGGTCTCATCAAAAATAACATCGTCACCATCTTTCCAGGCATAACTCCGTCCGTCAACTACGATGTGGCATTCCTCTGAATTTGGCGTAATGAGCCCTAAATGGTATCTTAATGAACCGGCATAAGGGTCGCGGTGCTGCAATAATTCACTGCCGGCAGGTAATACGGCAAACATGGCTGCTTTTACCGATGGTATATGTTTGATAACCTCAATGGTTTCTGGGCAATGCTTTTTGCTGAAGGGTGAAAATCATCATACCATTTTAAATAAAAACGTTTCCACCCCCGCCTGAAAAAGGAGTTAAACCCCAATCATTATATTTGTCCGAACCTTTTATCAGTTCTTCCCGCTCCAGCTGCAAGGCTTCATCGCGTATGATTTGCCAGTTATCTTTTAACAAACTCAGTTGTGGAAAGTTGGACGTACTGATGTAGGGTTGGTTTTCAACTCCTGATAAAGCATACATAGGTATATTTATAGGAGCCATAAAAGTTGAATGGTCTGTAAGCTGCCTGAAAAATTTATACCTGACCTTGCCGCGATAATGAACAATGACGGTTGATATGATTAAAATGTAAAACAGGATGAATTTTACGGAAAACAGTTCGCTAATTATTTGATGCATAACTTACGGAATATTTATAATGGTTATCAACTCGGTCCAAATTATGGTAAAGGCTAATACAGGTAAAATAATCCCCAACAAACTAAGATCATTTTAACAGTTTCAATCAATTATTGGGAGGTTCATGATTTTTTGAAATTCAGGCCAAAATGTTTGGTTAAATTGCCCATGAAAGGAATCATGTCTGCGGGCCTGTTCAGCAACTCTCCCCTGGTTCATTTCTTTGATCGAATTAACCAGGTAACTAATAGCTAAAAAAGACTTGTTTTCAACTGGTGTTTCGTAATGAAGGGCTAAGTAATCGGTAAACGGGTGCAAAATCTTATTAATTTCCTGTCTTAAACCGGGTTCATTTATACTAAAAGGTGACTTTAAAAATTTTTGTATAAATAATGTTTCCTTCCTGTTGTATTGTTGAAATCTCAAATAGTTATTATAAATATACCTGATCCCATTAATCAAATTTGTTTCGCCTACCGGTTTGAACACATCTGTAGCCATACGTGAAAAACACAGCAGGCAACTTTTCATCAGCAAATCCTGTTTGCTTTGGAAATAAGCAGAAAGCGTCGGGACGGAAACACATGTTCTTTGCGCTATTTGATTTAAGGAAACTGTTTCAAAGTTGGCTTCACTTACTAATTCAATGGTTGAATTTTCAATGAGCAATGGGAGGTCCATGTCATGAATATACATTTTCATAAAGTTTTAATTTGCTTACCCAATTCATTACCTGATTAAAATTCCGGTTATCCTTTCAGTAGATTTTTATACCTCAATTGTTTTATTCTTATTTCAAAATCGTTTTTTTACGGGATACTCATCGGCATTTTATCCTAATGAAGTAACAAAGTTATGTATATGATAGTCAATTACCAAACTATTTTTCATTTTTATTGTTTTGTGGGTTAATGTTTTGGCTTCCAGGGATCTATTGGCAACGCTAAATGAAAACAGCTAAACCGGATATTGTTTGCTGAACGATTATTTATACCCCAAAATCTAAATTATATACGCGGGATCATTTTTTCCTTGTAAGTATAACCGACAAATTAAGAACACCCCGAATTATCGCTGGTAGTTATCTTACAATATTTCATATCTGGCATTTCCAGGCTACTATAAAGGTTATCTTTCTTTATGGGTTTGAACCGAAGTTTCCCATAACAGGGATTTTAGGGTATAGGACATCCCAAAAGGATCATTCTTTGCGTGGCTTTTTTCTTTTCGCAGCCTTGCTATATTGAGTCAGCCCATGGCTTACACTTTACTTATTGCCCAGGCTTATGGCGCAGCGCTAACCACGATGGCGGCATTTGCCTGGACTATAAATAAATACAGATGCCATCCGGAAAACTGGTTTTTTGGATAGCAGCATAATTTTTTCTCGAAATCAAATATTAAATCCTTCCTTTTTTTAAGTATAAAAGAAGTAGGAAAGTCACAGGAAAGTATAAATTGAAATACCGGTATAGTATTTAACTATCATGTATATAACTTTGTTTTGTGTTTATATGAACACAGACAATTTAATCTATAAGGTCATGAAAACTACATTCAAAATTTCAGCAATTCTTTTAGCTTTTACAGCGCTTACCTATACTGCAAAAGCACAAACTTCGGTACCTGCAACCACCTCCGGCTCAGGTGACTCGAAGGCGGTTCGTTTTAGCATTGGGGTTGACGGGGGAATACCTACTGGTAAATTATCTGATTCCTATAATTTCAGTATTGGCGGTTCCTTACAGGCAGATATTCCTGTTGTACCCAACTTATTTGTAACTATTAACGCGGGTTATAACAGCATCCAGGGGAAAAATAATGTTAATATCAACGGAGCAAATTTTAGCCCGGCAAACATTCAATTATTGCCTGCCAAAGCCGGTTTAAAATATTTCCTTGTTCCTGATTTTTATATACAGGGCGAAGCCGGCGCCGCATTTTTATTGAACAAGTCGGATTTGAACGATGATAAATCAGCCGCTTTTATATATGCTCCTCAAATTGGTTACCAGTTTCATGTTGGCGGCAATAGCTATATTGATGCAGGTGTTCGTTATGAAGCCAGTACAAAATTCAATAGCCAGGTCTCTGATAGTAAAGTTAATTTCTTCGGCCTGCGTGTAGCTTATGGTTTTTAACAAACGGTTTTAACAAACCATTATTGATGATGAAAAGAGGGGGCCCCGTGTCCCCTTTTTACGATCCGTATTACCTCTTCATTTTTGTCAAATCAGGGCGTGTTCATGTTCTTAAAATTCCGGTAAAGTAAAATTAATATTTGTTGCCCGCTTTTAACCTAACTAAAATGAAACGATTAGTTATAGCACAAAACATTACTCAGCATGAGTATAAATCACTGGATAAATATCTCAATGAGATCAGTAAAATACCGTTGCTATCACCAGAGGAGGAAGTGCAGCTTGCGGTAAAGATCAGGGAAGGGGACCAACAATCCTTAGAACGCTTAACCCGGGCAAACCTGAGGTTCGTCGTATCCGTAGCGAAGCAATATCAACAACAAGGCCTTACCTTAGGTGACCTGATCAATGAAGGAAATATGGGTCTCATGGTAGCCGCTAAACGTTATGATGAAACATCGGGGTTCAAATTTATTTCATACGCTGTATGGTGGATACGGGAGTCTATCATAATGGCAATAGCAGAACATTCCCGTTTAGTACGCCTGCCTTACGGTCAGATAACCCTGTTAAGAAAAATCAATAAAGCCATTGCCAAATTGGAGCAGGATTATGGGCGCAGCGCATCGGCTGAAGAACTGTCCGGATTTCTTGAACTACCTGTCGTGAAGGTTGTTGAACTGTTAAACAAATCAGGGCGTGATATTTCCATTGATGAACCTCTGGGCCAAAACGAAGAGCTGACATTGCTAAATGTCCTAAAAAATGAAGAACCGGCTACCGATCAGTCCGTTATTAATGATTCTATTAAGCAGGAAATTAAATATTCCTTAAAAGTATTAAATAAACGTGAGCGTGAATTGATCATTCTGTATTTTGGCTTAGGGGCATTTTTTCCGCTTTCCCTGGAAGAAATTGGTAAAAGGTTCAGTATTACGATTACACATGTTCGCAGGCTAAAAGATAAAGCCTTAATCGAGCTTCGCAAGGCTCCCAATGCCCCTGTTTTAATGTCCTGTATATTGTAGCTGCAATTTGCGGTTCCTTTCTGAATGCCGATAGAATGAATTTCAGAAGAATACCCTTGTACTCCTTTCCATAATTTGAAAGTCACAATTTAAATATAGTATAGTAATTAACTATCAAGTATATAACTTTACATTTTAAAAGGGTAACTCATCACGAAATTCACAACTTACTTAATGAGTATGAATTGGGTACCGCCATAGGTTTTTATTAATACTAATAGCCAGGAATATCCTTAAAAAAATGAAATTTAAAACCCATCGATATAGTAGAGCCGCATTTTTCCTGGTATTTCTTATACTTAGCCGGCTTCCTGACTATGCACAAGGCACGGTCATAAAAGGGGAAGTTAAAGATGCCAAAACTAAAGCGGCGCTTCCTTTTGTTACCGTGGCAATACCAGGTAGCTCGCAGGGTGTTAATACGGATAATAACGGACGGTACAGTATAACCATAACCGGCACCTATACCCAGATTAAAGCGTCCTTTGTAGGCTATAATTCTGTCATAAAGAATATTATTCCCGGAAGGGAACAAACCATTGATTTTGCCTTAACAGCCGATAATACCTTATTAAATGAAGTAGTTGTCCGGTCAGGAAAGAAAAAGAAATATACCAATAAAGATAACCCGGCCGTTGAGCTGATCCGCACGGTTATAGCCCACAAAAAGAGTAACCGTTTGGAAAGCTATGATTATTCGGAATATAAGCAATATGAAAAAATGGTTATCTCCCTGAGTGACCTTTCGGATAACTTTAAAAACAAACGAATTTTTAAGAATTACCAGTTTTTATTCCAGCAACAGGATTCCACGGCTATGGGCGGAAAGAACCTGTTGCCTTTGTATATGGATGAAAAGCTTTCTGAAAATTACTACCGGAAAAATCCTTACACCAGAAAGCAGATTATTACTGCCGACAAGCAGGTGAAATACGACGAAAACTTTGTAGATAATGCAGGCTTGAACACGTACTTTAACCGCATGTACCAGGATATTGATATTTATGATAATAATGTCACGATGCTGAGTAACCAGATATTGAGCCCAATTGCTGATAATGCCCCTACCTTTTATAAGTTTTTTATTACGGATACGATCAAGGATCAAACACCGCAACTGATTGAACTGAGCTTTACGCCGCGAAGCCAGACCGACCTTTTATTTGAAGGAAGAATTTACATTACCATGGACGGCAACTATGCCGTAGAAAATGCAGTATTAACAGTAAACAAACACATTAACCTAAATTTTGTCAGGCAAATGCAGGCATTCCTTGGATTTGAAAAAAACCCGGACGGCAAATATCACCTGAGCAGCAGTGACCTTAAAATAGATTTCGGGTTAAATAAAAACAAAGGCGGCGGGATTTATGGTGAACGTGAAGTAACGGTAAAAGATTTTGTTATTGACCGCCCACGTAGTAAAACAACCTACGAGGGGCCGGCTATCGCAACCGCTCCGAATGCAGATGAAAAAAATGATGATTTTTGGCAATCAAACCGCCTTGACACACTCACCAAGGCGCAGGCAGATATTTATAAGAATGTGGACAGCCTGCAAACCATCCCTTCCTTTAAACGAACAATGGATTTGGTCACACTGCTTTTGGCCGGTTACAAGAACTTTGGCTGGTTTGAGATGGGGCCAACCAATTCGTTTTACAGTTTTAACCCGGTCGAGGGTTTCAGGTTACGCCTTGGCGGCAGGACCACCCCTACATTGAGCAAACGTTATTATTTTGAAACTTATGGCGCTTACGGGTTCAAAGACGATAAATTCAAATATTTTTTAAGCGGTACCTATTCCCTGAATGACAAATCCATTTACAAATTCCCGCAGGAATATTTGAGGGCAAGCTTTCAGCGGGATACCAAGATCCCCGGCCAGGAATTGCAGTTTGTGCAAGAAGATAATTTTTTACTTTCCTTTAAGCGCGGCGACAATGATATGTGGCTTTACAATGATATCTTCCGGCTTGATTATGTTCGGGAGTTTGAAAGCCATTTTTCCTATAAGTTCGAATATAAGAACTGGGATCAAAACCCGGCAGGCGCCCTCTATTTCGGCGACTTTTTAAATGGGAAACCCAATACGGTAAATGATATCAGGACATCTGAATTGTCACTTGAGCTTAGATATGCCCCCTACGAAAAATATTACCAGGGCAAGCTTTATCGTACCCCAATCCCGGACAAATATCCAATTTTCACACTGCGTTATAATCAGGGTATCAAAGATTTCCTTGGCGGAGATTATAACTACCAGAACATTACCGCCAATGTTTATAAGCGGTTTTATCTATCACAGCTAGGTTATACCGATGTAACCGTTGAAGGAAGCAATATTTTCGGGCAAATTCCATTTCCACTATTGGACATTGCCAGGGCAAACCAGAGTTACGCGTTCCAGTTCCAATCCTATAACCTGATGAACTTTCTTGAATTTGTAAGCGATCATTATGCCAGCATCAATATCGACCACAGTTTCAACGGATTCTTTTTTAACAAGATCCCATTATTACAAAGGCTCAAGTGGCGCGAAGTGATTGATTTTAAAGGTCTATGGGGGGGCCTAAGGGATCAAAATAACCCGGCTGACCATTCGGGATTGTTACGTTTCCCATCTGATGGATTAGGTGCGCCAACAACCTATACTTTAAACGGCATACCCTATATAGAGGGAAGCGTGGGTATTTCAAATATTTTCAAGTTACTGCGGGTAGATTATGTCAGGCGCTTTACCTACCTGGATCATCCTGGTATTGCCAGGTCCGGGGTCAGATTTTTCTTGAAGTTTGACTTCTAAGAACCATAGTTTGTCATTAAAATAAAAACATGAAACTTATTATTATCGGAGGTGGGTTTGCTGGTTTAAAGCTGGCCCGTGAATTGAATAATATAGCGGGTATAGATATCCTGCTGTTGGATAAATTCACATTTCATCAATTTCAGCCTTTATTTTACCAGGTGGCCACGGCGAGTATTGAGGCCACTAACACATCATTCCCACTGCGTAAAATATTCCATCATAGTAAAAACGTGCGGATAAGGATAACCGAAGTACTGGAAATCATTCCGGAGAAAAATATGGTGATTACCGACAATTCCGAATATCCGTATGACCGGCTCATTATAGCAACCGGTACGGAAACCAATTTTTTCGGGAACCGGCAAATCAAATCGCTGGCCTTTCCGATGAAGTCTACCCTTGAAGCGCTTAGACTAATGAACAGGATCATTAATAATTTTGAAGACGCACTGGATCTAACAAATAGCGCTGATGAAGAAAAGATCATGAGTATCGCAATTGTAGGTGCAGGCCCTACAGGGGTCGAGCTTGCCGGCGCATTAGCCGAAATGAAAAAGAACATACTTCCCAATGATTATCCTGATCTTAACCTAAGCCTGATGAATATTTATCTGCTTGACCATAGCAGAAGGCCACTGGCAGCGATGAGTGAAAGATCGGGTCATGACGCCAAAAACTACCTGGAAGAAATGGGCGTAATATTAAAGCTTGGTATCGGTGTACTGGAATTTAACGGCCATGAGTTGCTTTTGGATGATGGTAGTCTGCTGCATGTAAAAACAGTGATCTGGGCGGCAGGGGTTAAGGGGGCGCTGCCAAAAGGAATAGGATTGGAAAGTATGGCAAGGGGAAACCGCATCAAGGTTGACCGGTTTAACAAAGTTCTAAAATACTGGAATATATACGCCATTGGTGATATTGCGTATATGGAGACGCCGCTTTATCCAGCTGGTCATCCCCAGTTGGCCAGTGTCGCCGGCAACCAGGCAAAGCACCTGGCGAAAAATATTAAACGCCTGATGAACAATCATCCGGTAATCCCTTTCGAATATGTTAGTCGCGGGGTCATGGCAACAATTGGCAAACGTAAAGCGGTCGTTGATCTTACCAATCCTAAAATGCACATAAAAGGAAGATTAGCGTGGCTGATCTGGATGTTTCTGCATCTTTTTTTGATACTGGGGGTTAAAAACAAGGTACAGCTTTTTATTAACTGGGTTTATAAATATTTTACCGCTGATCAAAGCCTGCGCCTGGCACAAAGGATAAAAGGACGCACAGAAGAGCTTGAAGACATTAAACCCCATAAAAACGGCATTCCATCAGTATAAAGTGATAGCCTGGTATACTCCCGCCATTCAACTTATTTGCTGGCCGCAGATTAATTATCATGGGAATGTATAAAAGTCATAGACTTGATAGTCAATGTTTGTACTATTATATATTTTTTATAGATTTGGCTTTAAATAACCTTAAAATTTAAGGTAGCAATATGCGGGACGCTTAAAAATTACTCCGATAAGATGTATAAACTATTCATTATAGCATTTCTTTTGGTAATTAAGGCCCATGCTTTATTAGGGCAAGACGAATGGAAATTAAAGACCGAAAAGGAAGGCATAAAGGTTTACGCTGAAGTTGTTCCGGACTCAAAAATTAAGGCCATAAAGGCTGTTGGCGAATATAATGCTACAGCCTCAGAAATGGTTGCCCTGCTGATGGATATAAAGACATCGCCGGACTGGGTTTACCACGTTAAGTCCTGTAAAATGATTAACCAGGTATCACCTTCAGAATTATATTATTACCTGGAGATCAGTGTACCGTGGCCTGCAAGTAACCGGGATCTTGTAGTTCATTTAAAAGTTTCCCAAGACCCGGATACCAGGATAATAACCATAGACGCGCCGGCTGTACCGGGGTTAGTGCCGGTAAAAAAAGGTATTGTCAGAATAGATGAATCTACAGGCAAATGGACGATTACGCCTTTAGGTACTGACCAAATCAGGGTTGAATATTTGGTGCACGTAAATCCGGGCGGTTCCGTGCCTTCATGGGTGGTTAATTTGTTTGCTACCGAGGGGCCATTAGAGATTTTTAAAAATATCAGGCTGGAACTACAAAAGAATGCCTATAAGAATACGGTACTTTCCTATCTTAAAAATTAGCTGAAGAATACGATGAATAGGATGCAAATTTTAAAAAGTACGTGGCAGACAGTTAATCACACAAACCAGTTAGCTATTGCCATTGAGGAAGGAATATATGGATAAAGAAAGAATGGAAAAGAGGTACCATATCCTGGATGTTGCTGAAAGAATGTTTTCAGAGCTTGGATTTGAAGGTGCTTCGACAAGGACCATTGCCGGTGAAGCTGATGTAAACATTGCAATGTTGCACTATTATTTTGGCTCAAAGGAAGGTTTGTTTTTAGCGATTTTTGAACGCAAGATATCCTCCTCAAAAAGCTTGCTGCAAAACATAAGCAACAGTGAAACACTCTCGGCATGGGATAAAATGGAAACCTTTATAAATAGTTATGCCGACAGGTTTATCGTCAACAGTTGGTTTCAAAAACTAATTAACCGGGAAATTTCATCCGGTAAAAAATGGGGCCTTACAGACAAGCTCACAGAAACGATGATGGTGAACATTATGGAGGTTAAAAAATTATTGGATGAGGGTATAAAAACAGGAGATTTTCACCCCTACGCCGACACTGAAATGGCAACGGCGATTATATTCGGTTTAAAAACCTTTGTGATAAATACGCCCCGGCTTTCTTCACTATTGTTTGGAAATGACATCACGGATGATAAGTTCCTGGTGGAGGAAGTCAGGCCAAGGTTAAAGACCTTTATAATAACATTGTTGAAAGCTTACTTAGTTAAAGATCATGATAACACAAATAAATAAACCCGTTACCCGAAAGCTATTTAAAAAAATAGCACCGCCCTTTTACCGATTCGCTATTGCGTTAATGGCAATCAGTTTAATCATTAGTACAAACGCCATCGCACAGGAAAAAACACTTACGCTTGATGAAGCTGTTAAACTTGGAATTGAAAACAGCAAGGTCCTGAAACTTTCACAAAGTAAAATAGACCTGGCGGTATCTCAATATAACCAGGCAAAGGATAAGGCATTGCCTACGGGAAGTGCAGGGTTGACTTTTGACCATGCTGAAACACCTGCTAATACACTGGCATTTGGGGGGTCAACAATTTCCATACCTAAAAACACGAACCTGTACTTAGGCACTTTATCACTGAATGAGGTCATTTTTGCAGGTGGCAAGTATAAGTATGCCCAGGAATCTACTAAACTGCTGACACAAGTTTCCAGATTAGACGCGGACAAGGATAAAGATCAGATTACCTATGATGTAATCAGTTCATTTTATAACCTGTATAAAGTACTGCAAAGTAAAAAAGTAGTCGCACAAAATTTGAGTTCTATTAATCAGCAGATTAAACAATCGGAACGGTTTTTTGAACAGGGACTCGTGACCAAAAATGATGTACTCCGATTTCAGTTACAATATGCCAATGTAGAATTAAATGGCATCGATCTGGAAAACAATAGAAAGATCATCAATTTTAATCTCGATATTTTGCTTGGACTGCCGGAAACTACTCAAATTAGCATTAACCAGATCCGGGAAGCCGATCACCAGGTTAATTCTTTGAGTAGTTATATTGACACCGCAATGCTGAGCCGTCAAGAGGTTCAGCAATTGCAATTACAGTCAAAAGTGGCTGAAACCAATATAAAAAGCATCAGGGCGAATCAGCTTCCTACGCTTTCTGCCGCGGCCAGCGGTTACTACGTAGACATTGCTGCCAACCCATTACCTAAATCAGGCAATTACATTACCCCGGTAACGGTAGGTTTAACTTTTGGCTGGAATTTCTCATCGCTGTGGACAAACAAAAACAAAGTCGCTGAAGCAAAAATCCAGTATAACCAGGTCACGATCAACCAGGGGATCACAGCTGACAATATCCGAAATGATGTTAACATGAGCTATGAAAACTATACCACGGCCTTAAATAAAATTAAACTGCTTCAAACTTCTATAGACCAGGCAGGTGAGAATGATAAAATACTCGAATCAAAATACAAAAGCAATATCGCGTCAGCGACAGACAGGGCAGATGCCGAAACCCTTTTATACCAGGCACAGATCAACTTAGAGTTGGCTAAAGCTGACGCGGGACTTGCTTATTATACCTTACTAAAATCAACCGGAAAACTTAATAAACAATAAAATAACGCCAAGACAATGACAAAGGAACAAGAAACACCAGCCAACAAACCGAATAGGGTATTACCTATAATCCTTGGAATTATACTTATAGGAGGCATCATTTTCGGAATAAAGGAATACATTTATTACGGTAAACACGTTGATACCGACGATGCCCAGATTGACGGGGACATCAGCCCTGTTGTAGCACGCGTTGGCGGCTATGTAGACAGTATTTACTTCCAGGAAAACACCCATGTTAACAAGGACCAGGTGCTGGTACAAATTGATGACAAAGATTATAAGATCAGGCTTGAACAGGCCTTTGCGGCTGAAACAGGGGCAAGCGCGAATATCAATGTTGGCCAGTCGGAAATTTCTGCCAATACCGCCAGTTCCTCCAGTGCAAAGGCACAGGTAACCTCTGCAGCTGCAAGGCTGGATAAGGTTACTAAAGATTATCAGCGTTATGCCAACCTGGTGAAGGACGGTTCCATTACGCTGCAGCAATTTGATCAGTCCAAGTCGGATCTTGACGTCGCCCAGGCAAACTACAATGCCGCCCAGGATCAGTACAAGGCGGCTCTTGAACAAGTTGGAACAACCCGCAGCCAATTAAATGTTACGCATACAGGTGTATCACAAAGGCAGGTAGACGTTAACTACGCGAAACTTCAGCTTTCTTATACCGCCATTAAGGCGCCCGCAAGTGGATTGGCATCCAAAAAAAGTGTTCAGGTAGGTCAGCTGGTACAGGCTGGCCAAACCTTATTTTCAATTGTAAATGATAACAGTACTTACATTACCGCAAATTTTAAAGAAACGCAATTGAATAAAATCCGCAACGGACAAAAAGTGGAAATTGAGGTTGATTCTTATCCTGATCTAAAATTATCCGGAACGGTTTTTAATTTTTCCCCGGCTACAGGCGCCAAATTTTCTTTACTGCCGCCGGACAATGCAACAGGTAACTTTGTAAAAGTTGTTCAGCGGGTGCCCGTTAAAATAAAGATCATAGCGGATAAGGAAACCATGGAGAAACTGCGCCCCGGCATGAGCGTAAATGTTTCTGTAATCATTAAAGACTGATGTTCATCGTTTTTAAAAGGAAAAAGGGGTGATCCCTGATTAGGAATCACCCCTTTTTTAATGGTCTGATTTTGGACAACCCTTTAGCATTATTCAGCCTTTGAACCGGTACCGCTCACGCAAAGCTGCCCGGGCCTTTCAATTATTTTGGAAAAGAAATTTTTACCTGCAAATCGGGTGAAAATATTTCATAGCATTAATTATTATTTTAACCAATCCCCGAAAAAGGATAAGGTCAGGGCCCAATCCTCTTTAGCAGCAAATGATGAACAACCGGGATATTCTTTGCAGGACTGGTTATTATCATCAACTTGGATATTTTCGGAGACATGCTTAGGTTGAGCATGTTTTAAAGCACTAACCTGATCATAAATCTTGCTTTGGGTAGATTGCATTTCCTGTTCGTTACCATAAAAAAGCATGATGCTATCCAGGCAGGGTGCATTGCCCGTAAAATCTCCGATGCCATTTTCAAAGTAGGCTGCAGCCGCTAAATGCGGCAGTACCGTGTCTGCCAGGAAAGAAACCCGGCCGTCTGAAAAAAAACCGGCACAACCGATTTTGTCCTTTATTATTTGGTCTTGCTGTAACAGCCAATGGTAAGATGCTTTTACATCGGCTGCTAAACCATCCTTTATAAAGACAGCATATTGAGGATGGATAGCAGGCTTTACAATTTGATTGGCGCTGAGCCGTCTTGTGATCCGGCTATAAATATCAGGTGCCACCACGGCATATCCTTTTTTGCGAAATTTTTCAGCAACATCAAGCATATGTTCGGAAATGCCAAAAGCTTCCTGCAAAAGAATAACGGCAGGAAAATCTCCGCGACGATCAGGAAAGGCTATATATAAGTCAATTTCAGAACCGTCAGCTACTTTTACTTTATTGAACCCGTGATTGATCATATCCAATGATTTAATTTCATTAATCTGTATTTATTTTAGGATCATAACCGGTAGATTAGCATTTATTTCAAGTGCATTGGTAATACTTTTATGGGTTAAATTATTAAAGAAGCTGTAATGACCCGGAAGGGCGATAATGAGTTGAACGTCATTATGCTTACTAAAATCAAGAATGCCGTGTAAGGTATTTTGGTCCTCGGAATAGTAAACCCCGTAAGCGTAGCTCTCCAGCATCTCTTTAAGGGCCTCCATATTTTCTTCAGCATGAATACTGTTTATCTTTCCGGGATCTACATTTAAAACAATTAGCTCGGGGCGAAGCCATTGTTCTGACAAGCGCAGTTCCTTTAACAAAGCCATTCGGGAAACCGCAGTGAAATCGCAGGGTACCAATGCCTTCTTAATATTTTGATAGTGCAGACCAGCAGGAATAATCATTACCGGCACCTTACTGGTTTTAGCAATACTGATCACTTGTTCCCCGATAGGACTGTGAACCTCCCTGGAACGATGATCGCTTCCAATCATGATCAGGTCTGGCAGTTCAGCATCTGTTAACTCATGAATGGCCCTCAACAAAGGAAGCTCACTGATGCCCGATTCTATTTTGATAGAAGAGATGCATTTCTTTAACAATTTATGGGCGATAAATTTTACGTGACTTTCAACTTTTTGTCTTTCATCAGATATTTCTTCAGCACTCATCTGTACATAATCTATAGATGGCAGCAATTGAGCAGCCATAGAAGTGTAATATGATTTTAAAAGTATGATCCTGCCGACGTGAACATCCTTTACAAAATCCGCTGCGTAGTGGATAACATTTGCAGACGTATCTGAAAAATCAATGGGTATAAGTAATGTCTTCATATTAATTTTTGTTTATCAGTTTAACGCTTTATTTCATTGAAGTTTTAGGCTTTTAATGTTTACCTAACCTTAATAATTTCATTAGAAGTGCGATTAAAAAGGCAACAAGCCAAAACCAAAGCGTGAAAACCATTTCCCGCTCAAAAAAACCAACAAGCTTGATCCATAGCCTCCGTATGGTTTTTTTACCAATTTCCATAGCCATTATAAATATATAAATATTTAGTCAATAAATAGATAATCAAGTACTAAACCTTTATGACAAATTTTTTTATTCTTTTTTTAAATTATTCACCATTCTCCTGATCAGTAACACCCCATTTTGTAAATCTTCACCGGTAATTTTCTCTGAAGCCAGCCCATAAACATCTGCTACCCAGGGGTACAGGATATCCTTCAGGGTTAGCCCCTCCTTCGTTAAGAAAATAAGCTTATTTCGCCTGTCATTTTTATCCGCTGACCGTTTTACCAATTTTCGTTTGATCAGGTTATCCAATAAATAGGTCATACTCGATTTATCCCTTAAAGTCCTGTCAGCGATTTCCTGCTGGTTCAGGCCATCCTTTCTCCATAGGCACCCCATAACTTCCAGCATCTCATAAGTGAGATTGATATCATGTTCCTTTATCTTTTTCTGGATATGTTTTCTCGTGAAATTTCTCAGCTCCTGCATTAAATAGGCAAGTTGTACCGCTATCTCAGTTTTATTTTTTTCGGGTGTTATCATGAATGATCAAATTAACTATTTCAATGGTACACTATTCAGGCGGACTTATTTGGCCGCTTTTCAAAATTGCCCTGTATAGATCAACTACGAAAATAATATAAAATCCAATCGGTATTAAAAATATTAGCAGGTTGCTTTATAATGTAACCAGTTTATAAATAATTTTATTCAGCACTACAATGCTGGCTTGCAGCTCTTCTATTTCCAATTCTTCCGATATTTTTTCATATACTTCAGCAACCTTTGGCTGTAATTGTTCCTTCAGACACTGGCCTTCCTGCGTCAAATAAATCAATTTATTACGCCTGTCATTTTTATCTTCTACTCTTGTAACGATATTTCGGTCAACCAGGTTATTGACTAAATAAGTTATGCTTGACTTATCCCTGAATGTGAGGTCAGCGATCTCCTGCTGGTTAATGCCATCGTTTTTCCAGAGGTAACCTAATACCTCCGCCATTTCGAAAGAAAGGTTTGTACCGCGCTCCCTGATCTTTGCCAGTATATGGTGCTTCACCTTGTTTTTAACTTCTGACATCAAGCAGCCAAGCTTATATGACAGCTCTGCTTTTGATAAACATTTTATTTGTTGTATTTTCATGATTAAACAAATTCAATTAAGTTACCCTATTGCCTTAATGGGCTGCATCAGCGAGGCTGATCTTATTTTTACCTTTTGCGACAAATATGAGTACGATTGGGACAAAAATCAGGAACATGACGCCGATCCATAAAAAAACATCGGTGTAGGAAAGCAGGGTGGCCTGTGTATTTACGGATCTGTCAAGCATAGCATAGGCGGTTTGCCGGGCTGTTAAGCTATCTAAGCCACTTTGGTGCTGTACGTGCGCAGCTAACTGAGCTACACGCTGTTGTACATTCAGATCATAGGAAGGCAAATGAGTTACCAGCACATTCCGGTGAACTTGTGTTTGCCGGTAAACAAATGTCGAGATAAGCGCTACGCCAAAAGATCCGCCCAGCTGGCGCATCATGCCTGAAAAGGCCGCCCCCTGCCCGATTTCCTGTCCCTTTAGCGTAGATAAGGCCATCGTGCTGACCGGAACTGATAATAAGCCCAGGCCCAGGCCACGCAGAATAAGGATCCAGAAGAAATTCCCGCTGCTGGTTTCAAGGGTGAGTATGGAAGACGCATACATGCTGTAGATAAAAAATATGATCAATCCAATTGCTATCAAATACTTTTGGGGCACACCCTTTTGTATCAGCTTCCCTATCAAAGGTAGCATAAACGCCACAAATATGGTGGCTGGAAGCTGAAGCATGCCTGCTTGCATCGCCGTCCAGCCAAGTAATGATTGCGTGTATAAAGGAAGGACAAAAGAGGCCCCGTAAAGCCCGAAACCCAAAACGAAGGATAGCATGATCCCTATCCTTAAATTGGAATTTTTTAAGACCCGCAGGTTAACAATAGGATAGGCGTACGAGAGTTCACGCCATATAAATGTTAAGATACCTAATGTAGCGGTCACCGTAAGTACAATGATTGTTTTACTGCTGTACCAATCTTCCTCTTGCCCTTTTTCTAAAACATATTGCAAAGACGAAATGCCAATGGTTAATAATCCAATTCCCAGCCAGTCTACCTGGCTTGCCGGCCGCTTTTCTTCATATTTAGGGCTCCTTACAAATTGCAAAGTTAAGATCGTAGCGACTATCCCTATAGGGATGTTGATATAAAAAATAAAGGGCCAGGAATAATTATCAACGATGTAGCCGCCAAGTGTGGGGCCAAGTGTAGGGCCCATGATGACCCCAAGTGTGTAAATAGCCTGGGCCATGGCCCTTTTCTCGGTTGGCCAGCTTTCTGTAATGATGGTTTGTGAAGTTACCAGTAAGGCCCCTCCGCCTAAACCTTGTATAAAACGAAAAATCACTAACTCCCAGATAGAAGTAGCGTTTCCGCATAGAAAGGAACAGACCGTAAAAACAATTACGGAAGCGGCAAAGTAATTCCGCCGGCCGAATTGCTGGGAAAGCCAGCTGGTCATCGGTACAATGATAACGTTTCCCAATGAGTAGGCAGTAATTACCCAGCTGATCTCGTTCAGGGTGGCCCCAAGGTTACCGCGCATGTCATTGATCGCCACATTCACTATCGTCGTATCAATGATTTCAAGCAGGGCACAGCAAACAGCGGTAATTGTAATAATAGTTCGCCTGTAGCCATACTCTACTAAGGAAAATGAAGATGCAGAATTCATAGATTTTATAATTGATGAATAAAGTTATATATTTGATGGTCAATTATAGTACTATTTATTTTTTTATTTTTTTGTATGACATTTCCATTATAATTCCAGCACCAGATGGCGTTAAAAGGCGCTGAAGGTAGAGCTTAGTATTGGTGACTGTTCAGGAGTGTTGAACAGATTGGAAATTATTATTGACCTAAACCATCAGTTGAAAAATAAACCTAAGAAAAGCTTATCCCGGCTGCCGGTGAGGTTTAGAAGGAAACGGTTACACCAGCCTGGCATAAATAAAATTGCCAAACGGGCAGGGATAAATAAAAAGCTGAAGTCAATGATCCGGGAAAACTGTCATAATAGTTGTTGGTGAGCCAGGATCATTTGCGTTAATTTATAACGGGCGCTCGTCAAATTTAGCTGGACCGTTCTTGCATTTATTTTAAGTAATACAGCCATTTCTTCAAAGGTATATTCATCAATGGCGTATAAGTTATAACTGATCCGGATAGCATGCGGCAACCGCCTGATCATGCTGAGCAGATGATCTTGCTTAAGTCCCGTGTCAACTAAAACTCCAGGAAAATTATCGCCGGGTTCATCTGAACTGTCAGCGTGTACCAGCGGATAGTTGAGCAAATAATGATCTACAAGGCTATTTAAAAAGCTTTTCCTGAACCATTCTTTAAAAGGTTCTTTAGGATCATATTGCTTTAGCGATTCAAAAATTCTAAAAAAGCCATGGTTCATAATTTCTGCCGGCTCATGGTAAGTATCGGCATACCGGATAGAAATCCCCAGGGCAAAACCATAAAACGTCTGGTATAACATTTTACGGTCTTTTCTCTTTTGTTTAAGACAGCCTGCTATAAGTTGATGTAAGATGGCATCCTCCATTGGAACGCTTTATTTGGCGGGAGCATAGGTACGGAAACATAGGCCCAAAGATTGGACATTCCGGAGCCATTGACCATTTCGTTCCGGAATAGCGAACAGTTGATTCCGTAACACTTTGACCATTTCAATTTGTTGATTATTAATTACGGTTTCCTTAATTGTCTACACAATATAATGCTCCAAAGCGCCCGGAACTGCCTGGTCTGGCCTCGCGGAATATCCACTTTGACTACACACATCCTGCCCGCGGTCGTAGGTTTCATAAAGTATGCCTCTGTCTCGTTGGCGACAACACCAACAAGACGGACCTAATTTTCGTACGCTACAATTCAAAATGATATACCTTCCCATTTACCGGCACGTTTATCAAAATATGATCCGCCGCTTCAAGTTTAATGTTAACAAACCCTATCAGCCGTGAATTTGCGAACACGGTATTTCTTTTTAGGTATCCGTCACTAATATTTTTCTTAATGTCGTATTGCTGGTTAACCAGTTGCGTAATATTGTTACTTGCATTTTGAGCCGCAGAATAAGCTGCCGCGCCATCGTATGACGATGATTTCGCTTGTACAGAAACAGATCGGCCAGACGAAGTTTGCGCATACGCATTAACTTTTGTTGATGAATACCCTGCACTTGTAGCCGCTGCGGCCTCTGCAAATGCTGAAAAAGCAGTCGTCCAATTTTGTCTGCGTTTAACCTTCTTTATGTAATCGTCATATAATAAAACTTCTCCCTCAAAAACTTTCCCATCCTTTTCTAAAGACGCAGTTATATAACTGGGGTCAAAATCAAATTCATCATTAGTGCCGTTTTCAATTGTTACAAAAGCTTCATAGTAATTACCATAAAGTTGTTTGGTTGAAATTTTTACAGCAACTGAAAGTCCATCAATAAAATAAAATTGAATTGGAATTCCATCCTGATAAATTATCTTTTTGTCGGTGAACGGAACAATTACTTTATCGCTGGTCGCAAGCTTCATCGGCAAATGGGTAAGATAAGAATATCTCAATGGCAATGCATTTTTTTCATATGTTATATAATAGTCTTTTGTTGGGTTGCCGTGCGCATATTCAAATTCTTCATACTTTAATCCATTCTTACCGTAAGTAACCTGCGGGCCATTCAACAATCCGGATTCATCGTAGTTGTTTTCCGCTTGCAAATCGCCTTTTTCTGTAAATGTCTGCACCTTACCCTTCCAACGGCTCTTGTTATTATCAAACTTGTCGATTATCGCTGCCTCGCCTTTCGCCAGTGGTTTTCCATTCATATAAAAATCTTCAACGACACCAGTTGGATTGTTTTTTTCATCGAAAGCCACTGTTCTATAAAAAACAGCATTCTTCTTCGTGTCAAGCCCTTTCCCATTTTGATCATAAAAAAGAGTTGTTTTATCTTGGGCGTACAGTTGGGCAACTGACATTAGCAAAGTCAGGAAAAACAATTTTTTCAATAAGGTTTTCATAATTTATTATTTAGGTTGAGGATAAATATAGTATGATTTATTGAGGTTTCATAAATAAAGATTTCGAAGGTGTTTTACCATCTGTCCAAGAGCCCCACTGGACACCAACAATTTTAGCGTCCTGCATAAATTGTTTCGCCTAGCACTGCATATGCATAAGCAAGCGCCACCCCTCACTTGGCTGGGTACGAATAATAAACAATTATGTACCTTTATACTATGCTCGTTTTTCTCGTCATTTGTGAGATACAATCTACTACTTCAGATACAAATTCCGCAGAGTTTTGGACAGCCGTGTTTACTGGTTCGTTAACTTTTGCAACGATTGCACTGTGGTGGATAGGTTATGCGCAACTTCGGGGCATTAAAAAGACCTCTAAAGCAGATTTTATATTCAAGTTTACGTCAGAGTTTTTCAACCCAGAAAATCAAATTTTTATTCTTTTATGCGATAATTTTGCTCTGGAGCTAAAGCATAAGAAGATAGAATACAACAATCAAATTAAATCTGATAAATTTCCTTATTTTGAAGTTAATCAGGAAATTATCAAGCAATTGCCTTTAGATCAGACTAAATCGGATTTAATTCGGCAGAGTTATTCATGTTATGAGATAGACGACTTTTTGGGTTATTTCGAGGATATTGGGAAATTTGAAAAACAAGGAATTATTTCAATTGAGAATGTATACAATTCTTTTAGTTGGTACATAGAAACCATCTTGTCTAACAATACCATTAAGCAATATTTGAAACTTCAGAAAAAAGGAGGAAGCGACCTTTTTGAAAACTTTAACTACATTTCAAAAAAATGCAAATCATTTGAAAAAAAATTGGTAAAAAACAAATCGATTTATTTATTCAAGTTTCGATGGTGGCTTTCAAATATAATTTTAGATAGATAAAGGTCAATTGCCCATTTCGCCGCCCAGCCCGGATACCCGCGCCAGTAGAAACGGCCAGCAAAAATCTACTTTTTAATTTTCACAAAAATGAAGTAACTGATTATCAGCGATTAATGAAGTTAAAAATTGCTGTGTTGTTGTGAAGTGAACGCTGAACATCCATCAACCACTATGGCTGTAGTATGACTTTACCTTGAAAATATTTTTTCAGATTATGCCGCGTTGCCGTGCGTTCATTTGGTGCATATAAATTTCGTGCAGAATGTAAGTTGTTGATTATCAAGCGTTCATTTCGCAAAGGCCTAAATATTACAATCACTTGATTGTCAACATTATACCAAACAAATAAACTTAAATTAAATTTAATGAAATTTACATGTGTTGATTATCAGGCAATTACTAATAATTTATATGGTGTGTTATGGTGAAATGAACATCTGGTTTTTTAGCAGTAAGTGACTCCCCGTTACTAAAACATTTTCAAATCTGCCATTTCCTTATTATTTTACAGGCAGTAATCTACAGCATGAAAATACTTGGCGCCTTCTTGTTGGCTTTCAGCATCATCCCGATTTTATCAATAGCCCAAACAACTGATAAAACTGTTGATGAGGCGTTTATGATCACCAGGATGGTCAGTAAATTTCATGTGGAACCACGGGAGGTGAACAGCGCTTTTTCTGTTGCCGTATTTGATGGGATGCTTGCCAAAACGGATGAGGAAAAGCTGTTTTTTACAACAGGCGATATCAGCAGGCTCAGCACCTATCGTACAAAGCTTGACAATGAAATAAAACAGCGTAAAACGGGATTTTTAACCCTTTTTATAAATATTTATAAACAGCGCCTGCAGCAGGCCGATTCGCTTATCGATGTAATTGGCAAAACGCCATTTGATTTTTATACTGCCGAAAAGCTCACCGCAGCCGAGGATACTTTATACCCGGCCTCACTTGCGGCCTTGAGGCAAAAGCTGTATAAAAAAATGAAATTGACAGCGATTGACGACTTTACTGACGATATCCCGGGTAATTTCAAATCATTCGCACCGGCAAAACAAAAAAGATATACCGACAGCGTGTTAACCTTGTTGCAGGGAAAAACTGTTTCATCCTTAAAACGAAAGATTAGCAATATCCTGCAAAGCCCTTATGGCATCAGGCAATATGTCGGCAACCTCTATTGCGAAGCCATTGCTTCCAGCTTCGACCCGCATACGGAGTTTTTCCCGCCCGAAGAAAAAGAAAACTTTGAAAGCGCGCTGGGCAAACAACCGTTCGAGTTTGGTTTCAGGCTAAAGGCCGATAAAAATGGCGGGGTGCTTATCGATAACCTGCAACCGGGCAGTCCGGCATATAAAAGCGGCAAGTTAAATAAAGGCGACAAATTTATCAGCTTACAACGCGAAGGCCAGCCAACTATCGATGTTTCGGATATAACCATGCGCGATTTTGAGGCGCTGATAGATGAAAGCAACCATCAAAAAGTATTGTTCACCGTAAAAAAGACAGGCGGAACGCTGGTGCAGGTTTCCCTGGAAAAAGAACAAGTGGCCGATGATGATGAAGACAGGGTAAAAAGCTTTATTCTTAAAGGCGATAACACCATAGGCTATATTTATCTGCCTGCCTTTTACCAGGACTGGGACACCGGCAACGATGGCCTCAACGGTTGTGCAAACGACGTTGGCCGCGAAATTTTAAAACTAAAAAAAGAAAATATAACCGGGCTGATACTCGACCTTCGCTACAACGGCGGCGGATCAGTACAGGAAGCAACCGAACTGGCCGGCATTTTTGTGGGCGCAGGCCCAATGGGGCAAGAAAAAGAGAAGGGTGAAAAGGTACGCGCTATAAAAAACATCAACGGCGGCACCATCTTCGATGGCCCGATGGTGGTACTGGTGAATGGGTACAGCGCTTCGGCAGCCGAGATGGTTGCGGGTACTTTGCAGGATTACAATCGTGCTGTTATTATTGGTGCACCAACTTATGGTAAAGCTACCATGCAGGTTGTTTTGCCGATAGACACTACCATTACGCCTGCCAACTTTTTGCAAACCCAAACCGAAAATTATTTAAAAATAACCATAGGGAAACTTTATAGGGTTACCGGCGCCACGGCGCAATTTAAAGGCGTACAGCCCGACATTGTTTTGCCAGACATCCTGGATGCCTACATAACAAAGGAAGCCGATGAGCCCTTTGCCATGCCGCCAACCACTGTCCCGGCAAATAAATACTATATGCCGAGTCTTCAATTGCCTATAAAAGCTCTTGCGCAAAGTGTACAATCAGAAATTGATACGGGCAGGTTTTTTAACGCCGTGAAAAAGTTTATCACCTATGCAAAACAGCAAAAGGAAGTTAAAGATATTGCGCTCAACGTAAAGGATGCCCTCGTAGCCAATGAGCAAGCGACCATTGATGCCGATACTACTGCCCTTTCGGGAACGCCATCAAAAAGGTTTATTGTTAAAAATAACCAGTATGAAATAGCCCGAATACAGGCAGACAGCAACCTTAAGGATATGAACGAAGAGTTTAGCAAACAGCTGGCAGCCGATGCCTATATTAATATAGCATATATCGTACTTGGTAAATTAAAAAATCAATAAAAATTATATTTTAGTAAAAAATTAGCATCCATGAAAAAAGCCTTACCCGCCTCACTTTTATTGTTATTAGTTTTATTTATTGGCGTAAAACGTGTAGACGCCCAAAACCCGGAGGCAGACCCCGGGACCTATATGAACACCCTTAACAGCGCCGAAACCGGGATGAACAAGGCATATATGGCCTATATAAGCGCTTCGGCGCATAGCAGCCGTAAACGAAAAATAGAGAAAATGCGGGCGAATGCCGTGGATAATATCGTAATATGCCAAAATACCATAACCGGGCTGCCAACCTATAAAGGAGATAATTCGTTACGGCAAAGCAGCCTTACCTATGTACAGCTTTGCTACAAAATATTTAACGAGGACTACGCGCACATTGTAAATATGGACGATATTGCCGAACGCAGTTACGATGAAATGCAGGCCTATCTTTTATTAGAAGAAGCTACGAATGATACGCTTAAAGTGGGCAACGAGCGGATGGATAGGGCGGTTAAAAGCTTTGCGGCGAAGTATAATGTAACGCTGAGCACAGAAAAAACTGAACTCGGCGAAAAGATGGAAGAATCTGGCAGGGTAGCAAAGTACCGGGATAAGGTTTATCTGATTTTTTATAAATGCAATTGGGAAGATAACCAGCTCACTGACGCCATTAACCAAAAAAATGTAACCAAAATTGAGCAGGTAAAAAGCGCACTTGATAAGTATGCAAAAGAAGGGCTTGCCGTGCTTGATACACTTCACACTTTCGAAAACGACGGCTCTTTGGGCAATGCGTGTGAGCAGGCACTTAAATTTTATAAAACAGAGGCCGAAACACAGGTACCCGTACTTACCGACTTCTATTTAAAGGAAGAGAACTTTGAAAAGTTAAAAACAGCGATGGAAGCCAAAGCCGCAAACCAACGGACACAACAGGATGTTGATACTTATAATAAGGCAGTTAACGATATGAACACTGCCGTAAACAATTTTAACCAAACCAACAGCGATTTAAATAATGGCCGCAACGAGGTTAATAATGTTTGGGAAGCTACCGAAAAACAGTTTTTAGATACGCATACGCCGTATTATAAATGATGTCGGATTTCGGATGTTCGATTTCGGATTTAGCTGCGCAGGGTGAAAACTGCCTATTGCAAACTGGCTACTGATCTAACCATTTCTTCCAGCGCATCTATCCAGGTTGGCGAATCGTTTAAACTTTCTACAAGTTGCACATGCTCGCCGCCAAGGGCTTTAAACTCTGCGCCGTACTCTTCGGTTACTTCGTAAACGGTTTCGAGGCAGTCGGCTACAAAGGCAGGGCAAAATACCAGCAAGCGTTTTTTGCCTTCTTTTGCCAGTTTAGCTACTACTTCGCTGGTATAAGGCTGCACCCATGGGTCGCTGCCTAAGCGGGATTGAAAGCAAATGGTATATTTTTCTTTGGGGATATTTAATTTTTTGGCGATCAGTTGTGCTGTATGGTACGACTGTGCCGAATAGCAAAACTTGTTGGTATCATTTAAAGTATTACAGCAACCTTCTACCTTTAAACAATAATTGCCGGTATGGTCGCATTTTATAAGTTGTCGCTGCGGCAGGCCGTGAAAGCTGAATAAAATATGATCATAGGTCTCAGGCTTGTATTTTTTGCCATTATTGGCAAAAGTTTCTATCATCAGTTCATTATCGTGAAACGAATTAACGAACGAAACGGATGGTATGGTAGGCCACGGCCTTATCAACTCCATCACTTTATCATAAACCGAACCTGTACTGGCCGATGCATATTGTGGGAACAAAGCAATAACCTGGATACTTTCGACCAGTGAGGCCTTAAGCCTATCCAATGCCGATTCAATTGATGGGCTTTGGTAACGCATAGCCAACTCTACCTGGTATTCATCGCCTAAACGCTCACTTAGCAATTTGTGCTGTAATTTACTGTAGTGCAGCAAGGGCGACCCTGTTTCATTACTCCAAATATGTTTATATAATTTTGCAGATTTTGGACTCCGGAACGGGGCTATAATGCCTTTCACTAAAAGTGTGCGCGATACTGGGTTGATATCGATCACCCTGGGGTCCATTAAAAACTCATTCAGGTACTTACGTACATCCTTTGTTGCAGGGCTGTCAGGTGTACCCAAATTCACCAGTAGTATTCCTTTTTTTGACATAGTATTTTCGGGGTTCAAAAATAGCGAATTTAGTAATAGGGTTTAGCGGTTGGCGGTTTAGTTGACAATTCACTGATTTGCACTAAATAGGTAAGATTTATAACTGCACCTGCCCACTAAAAATTGCAAACTAATACTTCTCCAATTCCTCCTTTACCTGTTGCATCAGCCACATCGGGGTTGAAGTTGCGCCCGCTATTCCCACGGAATCGCCGGGCGAAAACATTGTGCTTTGCAATTCGCTGATGGAGGATATAAAAAAGGTATTGGGGTTATGCTTGCGGCATACTTCAAATAAAACCTTTCCGTTCGATGATTTTTTGCCCGAAACAAACACTATTTTATCAAACTTGTTTGCGAATTTCGGCAGATCCTGGTCGCGGTTTGATACCTGGCGGCAAATGGTATCGTTGGCTTTAAGGTCGTAACCGCGTTCCAAAAGCTGGTCTTTTATATGATAAAACTTCTCCATGCTTTTGGTGGTCTGGCTATAGAGTGTAATATTATGCGGAAGTTCTACATTATCAAGTTCTGCAATATCCTGGAAAACCAGGGCCTCATCATTGGTCTGCCCTTGCAGGCCTACAACTTCAGCATGGCCATGTTTGCCGAAGATCAAAATTTTCTCGTTTGCATCAAAGGATGTCTTGATGCGGTTTTGCAGTTTTAATACCACCGGGCATGAGGCATCTATCAATGTAATATTATTTTCTAACGCAATGCGATAAGTATCAGGCGCTTCGCCATGGGCGCGGATAAGTACTTTTTCGTTAGCGAGATCTTTTAAATCACCGTGTTCAATGATCTTCAGGCCTTTTGCTTTCAGGCGCTCCACCTCTTCATCATTATGTACAATATCGCCTAAACAATAAAGATAACCATCCTCGGCCAGTATTTCTTCGGCCATATCAATGGCGTATACCACCCCGAAGCAAAAGCCCGAATCCTGGTCAATAGTAACCTTTAACTGGTAGTCTCCCATTGTGGTGCAAAATTACAATAAAAGTCCGGAAGTCCGAAAGTCAGTAAAGTCCGAAAGAAAAAGTTTAATATTTTGGAGTTTAAACAACTAATAAATCCGACATCGAAAATCCGACATCCGAAATCAAACCCTCCTCCCTTTCCATACATTGGTTTTTGTAAGATGCCTTTGTATGGATAAAAAAGCGATGATCACCATGTTGATCATTTGTATAGGATGGAGTATTATATTATAAAATGCATTTTGCCCGGCCGATAGTGAGATCATGACACGGGTAAGAACAATCAAACCTGCCATAAAAAATATCAGGTTAAAATTCAATGTCATAATTACAACCATTGGGCCGCCAACAAGCAGTAAAATGTAAAACAGCAAACCGGGTATGCTGTAATTAAATACTGCAAGGGCATTTTTAGTAAAGCCATTTATTGCGTGGCGGTAGCTTTTATACATCCGGCAATTTATCATACCATTTGCCAACAATACTTCACCATTATACGATGCAGATTTTACTTGTTTCATTATCTCCGCATCTTCAACAACCTTGTCCTTAACAAGTTTATGCCATTGATTTTCTCTGTAAGTGGCAGCGTCAAAGAGCATAAACTGGCCGCATGCCGTAGCAAAAGCAGCATTTTTAATAAGAAATACCAGCCGTATGGGCAATAAATTTAATAACAAGTAATGCAATAACGGAACTGTTGTTTTTTCACCCAG
Source organism: Bacteroidota bacterium (assembly GCA_013288235.1). Lineage (GTDB taxonomy): Bacteria > Bacteroidota > Bacteroidia > Sphingobacteriales > Sphingobacteriaceae > Mucilaginibacter. Next base: position 32,220 of record JABDCF010000024.1, read on the forward strand.
GGTTTGCATCTCCTGGTTAGCAAACAGGCTTAACAAACCCAGCTTATATAGCTTCATACGATGAATTGCGCTGTTTATTAACCCGTCGGTTACGGTTTCGTCCGCATCTAAAAATAAAAAATAATCGCCTTTGGCCTTTTTTGCCAATTGGTAACAGGCGCAATTTTTTCCTGTCCAGCCTGCCGGAAGCTTACTGCCTTTTATCACACTAAAGCCCATATGGCCGCCTGCAAATTCAGCACAAATTGCATAGGTGCTATCTGATGAATCATCATCATAAACAATAACCTCATAATTTTTATAGTCTTGCTCATGGATAGATTGTAAAAGTGGTAAGATATTTCGCTCCTCATCCCTGGCGGGTATCAGTATGGATACAAAATCATCATAATGCCTGGTTACCCTCGTTAGCTTCGGGTTTGAAATAAAATTGAAAACGGTTACCGTAAAGCGCAGTATAACAAAAAACAGGGTAACGGATATGGCAGCAATCAATTTATATTACAATTTAAGTTTACCTATGCAAATAAGTAAATATACTTAAAACAACAACGGATTTTACGATAATAAATTCAGGTAATATCCCGCTGCAAGTCGCGTAGATACCCTCGCTATTCCGAAAGCTGGATTTTTCAATTTTGTGGTGTAGTAAGAGGCGAAATTATCCGGCCCCCCGGTTAAATAATGAGCCTCAGGTATTAATTTATTAAACATTTTAACATTTAAATTTATGAAAAGAGTTAATTACTTATTGATGTTACTGGCAGTTGGCGTACTGCTTATAACATCGTGCGGAAAAAATGGTGCAGTAGGACCCCAGGGGCCAACAGGACCAACTGGCCCACAAGGGCCTGCCGGATCGACCGGATCAGCCGGAACTAACGGCACTAATGGTTCAACGGGCGCTACTGGTGCTACAGGGGCAACCGGAACAGCCAATGTGATCTATTCGGCATGGACAACCCCTGCATCCTATACCAAGGATACAATTTTCAGCACCTATCATTTTGACGCAAACATCCCGGCAGCAAAGATCACCCAGGCCATTTTAGATAATGGCACCGTGTTAGTGTATGGTAAATTAGACGGGTACACCGCAACAATATGGCCTACAAGCCAGGTGAGCGCATTGCCAATTGTTGTTACCTATGAGGAAGGTACCACTACTTACACTGATACCTGGTCATCGTTGATTACATTGGGCAATGTGAAAATTGATTTTGTGGACAATGGGAATTTGTACGGTGGCATCTCAAATGCACATCAGTTCAGGTATGTTATTATTCCGGGCGCTGTGTTGACTGCAACAATTAACAAACATGTCAACTTTAATGATTACAGCCAGGTGCAGCAGGCCTTTCACTTACCTGATTGAGGTGGCAAAAAGTGGTCCTCACTTTCCAATTCATCAATCAGATTTTGCTAAGAGCACCGGCCAAAACCGGGGCTTCTTATTTAACTTAACATCACGCTATTTCCTTTTTTAAAAAAACTTAAACCCGACGCTCAATGCCCACAGATGTTGCCTTTGGCCAAAGTCCGGGTTTATATCGGTAAGCCCGCCTTCGTAACGAAGATCGGCAGTTATTGGCCCCAGGTCAACACCTGCGCCTGCCTGGTAACCCAGTGTACTGTTGCGGTAATGGCCAAAATCATTGTAGGCTTCGTTAACTGTATTAGTAAAATTGTTGCTTAATACAGAAGTATAGATGGGCCCTGCCATTACCCTGAAGTTTAAACTTTGCGGGCCAAACCTTGCGCCCACCAACACAGGCACATTCAGGTTAGTGACACGCACATGGGCATTATAAGTATTGTCATCCGATGCAAAACTGCCCCCGGTACTGCTTAAATATACCTCAGGCTGCAAATAAATATTGCCGCCTATGCGTGCAAACGCACCAGCCTGGTAACCGGCTACGCTTGAAGACTTCAGGTTATCCGAATTAATTGTAGAATAATTAACACCTCCTTTTATACCGAGGGAAAATTGTGCTTTTGCGCTGATGCATACCGCCATCAATAACGCCGCACTCAATAAATACTTTTTCATAATAGTTGTTTTTAAGTGATTTTGAAGGAGTAACGGACAATTTTTTTCTATTTCAAAAACTGTTCATCACTTCTTCATGCTTTTCATAGTTTGGCTTAGCCTGATTGCTAATTGGTAAATAATTTACTTTACCCCTAACAATAGGCTTGCCAAAACAGGCGGGTACATTAAAATAATTTAATGAAATGGCAAAACTGAGATGGCAAATAGTAGGCTACATGCACCACGATACGATAACAAAAAGGGAAGGCCATTCCACATTTTCCTTAGTTAAATGAGTATAGATTTTACGATTTTAGTTTTTCTCACACCCTAAATGTCTTTAGGACGTGATAAAAATTTCGTTTTCGAGGGCTAAATGCGTTTAGGGCGTGATAAAAATTTCATTTCTGAAGGCTAAACGCATTTAGGGCGTGAGAAACTTTGCGTTTTTGAAGGCTAAATGCATTTAGGGCGTGAGAATTTTTCACCGGTGTTTTTTAATAAAACACTGATTATCAATGCAATATACTAATTTTCTCGATAAATAGCAACAAAATGCATGAAAAATAGCTGTTTCTGCGGCCGCAGGCATTGATGGTTTAAAAATTTGGCCGGGGTAATTATGCTGTTAAACAAATATAACGATTTTGGTTGGGATTGATGGTGGCAGAGCGGGGTGAGCAGCTAAATTCCGTTTAAAGTTTTATGGCCTCTGGTTGTTTCACCTCAAACTGTGTAAACGCTCATTCCGATGTATTAAATTAATACTTGCACGGCGCACTTAACAAGGCATCAGAACTCACCATTAATAAGTTTAGTCATTATTAAATTTTAACGGATGATTGCTACCCATCCCCCAATCGAAGCCTGCCCGTTTTTTGGATCGATAATATAATAGTAAGTCCCTGATTGCAACATTTTGCCGTCGTACTTCCCGTCCCATGGAACGGGGTATCCTACTGACGTGAATATCTTCTGCCCCCATCGGTTGAATATGTTAACTGTCGATCCGGGGTAATAGGCCAAATCATGGATCTCCCAGGTATCGTTTATGCCATCGCCATTAGGTGTAAATGTATTCGGAATAGACAAAGAGGACAAGAAAGGCGTTACGGTTAACACTCCCGGGATATAAGTAAAGCTGTAATCAGGCGAAGCGGCGTTGCCAACGCTAATTGGGTATTGCCCCACTGGCGATGAACTTGTTGCAATGGTCATCACCTCAGGCTGCGCCGTAAGTTGCGCGGGCCCATCGTTATTTACAAAACCAGCGAAAGTTACCGTTAGTACAGGATTATCGGCTCCAAAAGGCTTGGTTTTATTATCTGCGGTAATTGTTAATGGGGCCGGGGTTACTGCACCCTCAGGCATAGCAATATTTACGGATGGCGCGCCGCTGGTAGTTATTGTTACATTGCCGCCGTAATTGCCCACATGTGTAGATGACGCCAGCCTGATATATACCTGGGCTGAGGAAATGTTTCCAGGGCCGCCTATGGTAACCGAAGAGCTAAAATTTATCCCATCACTGCTCACCTCAAAACCTGCCGGTGGGTTTACTGTAATTCCCGAAGTAAGATTTGTGCCCGAAACTGTAAAGTTTTCAGCGGTTGAGGCTGTACCGTAAACCGTTGTTAGTGGTGTTAAAGTACCTGCGGTCGTTAAGGCAGGGGGTACAGGGGTAGGATCTGCCGTAATAGTGAATGTAACCGGCGTGCCATTACAATTTGTGCTGTTTAATGGTGTTACTGTAATTGTTGCTATAACGGGGCTATTTGTATTATTAATAACAGCAAACGAAGGTATATCTCCCGTACCGGTTGCAGAAAGCCCTATACCAGGCGTATCATTAACCCAGCTAAAGGTATTTGCCGTGCCTGTAAAACTTACCGGCGTGGTTATAGCCCCGTTTACTAAGGTTTGAGGGGCTATTGTATTTACCGTGGGCACCGCATTTATTACGCCGCTTACCGCAACAGATTGATCTGCTGCGCCAACCGAGCTTAAAACAACAGCACCGGAAATATTTCCGGCCGGCGCAATTGCCGATGACCGTACGTAAATGATAGTGTTGCTAACTGTGCCATTGCTTGGGTTGAGTAAAAGGCTACTGCTGTATCCACTGGTAGGGTTAAGCGATATTTCAAATCCGGCAGCCGCGCTGGCTGTAATATTTGCAGTTAAGTTGTTACCCGAAACGGTAAACTGCTGAATGTTTGGGCTTGGCGAAGCTATGCCCTCACACGCGGTAATATTGCCCGAAACATTGCTTGCGGTAATGGTTGGCGTGGCAGCCACTGTAGGCTTTACAGTAATAGTAAAGGTAATTGGAGCTCCTGTGCAGCCGGTGCCGGCCGTAACAAAGTTACCCAGTGAAAGGGGGTTTATTCCCACGTTAACGGTAGCTATCACCGTGTTGGTAGAAGTATTGATCACCGAAACACTTTTTGACCCTGTATTAGTGATATAAACAAAATGGCCGTCAGGGCTTACAGAAATGCCATTAGGGTTTGTACCTATTGAAATAGTGGAAATTTCAGTATTAGTTGAAGTGTTTATTACCGAAACGTAGTTTACACTCATAGCTACATAAGCCCTGGTGCCGTCAGGACTCAAAGCCATAACGCCCGGGACGAGGGTTGTTGGGATCACCGCTGTAACATTGTTAGTTACCGGATCGATAACAGCTATATGGTTGTAGTTTGAAACGGGCACATATATTTTGCTACCATCCGGGCTCACGACTACATCCGCTGGCGCTGTGCCCACGGTTATATTGGCCGTTACCCTATTTGTCGCAGTACTGATAACCGAAATATAATCACTATAGGTAAATGCTACGTAAACCTTGCTTCCGTCATGGCTTATGGCTATACCATAGGGGTTTGCCCCAACGGGGATTATTGCTACAACCGCGCCGGTTACAGCATTAACTGCCGAAACGGTATTGTCGACGTAGTTTGCAACGTATAACATGGAGCCGTCCGGGCTTACCGTTATACCGGTAGATTCGCCGGATGAACTTACAGGTATAGTATTGATGATGGCGTTGGTTAGGGTATTTATAACGGTGACAGTAGATGAACCGTCGCTGCATCCGATATACGCCTTGCTGCCATCGGGGCTTATACATACGCAGGACGGATCGTGGGGAGGCGTTATCGTAGCTACGATCTTGTTGGTGGCGACATTGATCACCGAGACAGTGCCATCGCCCGAATTAGCTATATATGCGAACCCTTCTGATACGGGGGTAGCGGTAATTGTTGCGGTAACCGGGCTGGTCCCGTTGTTTATTGCCGTAAACGAGTTGATGTTTCCCGAACCAGCTGCTGCAAGGCCTATTCCAGGCGTATCATTAACCCAGTTAAAAACCGTATTACTTGTGCCGCTAAAATTAATAGCTGTTGTGGCTGCTCCGTTTGTTACGATTTGAGGGGCTATCGTATTTACGGTGGGCAGCGCATTTATTATTCCGTTTACCGGAACAGATTGATTTGTGGCGCCAGATGAACTGAGTACCACATTTCCGGAGATATTGCCAGCGCCGTCACCCGCAGCAGACCGCACATATACCGTGGTGCTGCTTAAACTGCCTGCCGGCTCATTGAGCGTTACACTGTTGCTGTAACCGCTTCCCGCAGCAAGCGATACTTCAAATCCTGCTGGAGCTTCAGCGGTAACAGCAGCAGTTAAATTAATCCCCGAAACAGTGAATTGCTGTATATTAGGGCTGGCAGATGCCGAACCAAGGCATGCCGCAATATTGCCCGTTGTAGGGCCTGCGGTAATTGTTGGCGGATTAGATGCAGGGGTTACAGTAATTGTAAATTTTATCGATGGTCCTGTACATAATGCACCCCTGGAAACAAAATTGCCCGGCGACTGAGGCCCGGTTCCAACCGGTATTGTAGCTTCTATGGCATTTGTTGAGGTATTGATTACCGAAACCTCATCAAAAACAAAATTCATTACATATAAAAAACTGCCGTCAGGGCTAACTGACAGGCCGGTTGGAGAACCATCAATGGGCGTTATTATGGTCGCTATTACCGTATTTGTTGCCGTACTGATAACAGAAACAGTGTTTTCGGCATTATTTGAAACATAAACTTTATTGCCATCCGGGCTAACCGTAACGCCCCAGGGATGTAAACCTACAGGAACTAAAGCAATTACAGCATTCGTTGCTGTGTTAATCACCGTAACATTCTGGCTGAATTGGTTTGCAACGTATATGCGTGTACCGTCAGGGCTTTCGGCTAACCCGAATGGGGTTAATCCTAAAGGAATAGTGGCTATAATATTGCCGTTAGCTATATTGATTACAGAAAGGGTGTTAATTACGGAATTCTCGACATATAAACGGTTGCCGTCAAGACTTACCAATACCCCATTAGGCGTACCGCCTGTAGCCGTGGGTATAGTTCCCGTAACCGTATTTGTTGCCGTGCTGATCACCGAAACCGAGCCTACGCCACCTGAACCTTCATTGGTAACGTATACTTTGCTTCCATCCGGGCTAACTGTTATACCAAAAGGAATTGTGCCTACAGGTATGGTTGCTATAACCGTATTGGTTGCTGAATTAATAACAGATACATTATTTGATCCCGTATTTACAACATAAGCCCTTGAGCCATCCGGAGTAACGGAAATATAGCTGGGCTCCGAGCCTACCGGGATAATTGATACTACTGCATTTGTTGAAGTACTGATGGCAGAAACAGTACCATCACCAGTATTGCCTATATAGGCGAACCCCTCCATGGGTTGCGGCGTTACGGTAACAGTAGCCGTTACGGGGCTGCTACCAGTATTTGAAGCCGTAAACGAAGCGATGTTTCCGGTACCGCCTGCCGCTAAACCAATCCCCGGCGTATCGTTCGTCCAGGTAAATGTACTGCTGGCGCCGGTAAAATTAACGGCTGCGGTGGCCGCGCCGCTTGCAACAGTTTGGTTAGGTGCCTGGTTCACCGTCGGCAAAGCGTTCACGACACCCGATACGGCAACATCCTGGCTTACAGCTCCGGTACTGCTTAACACTACGTTACCCGAAATGCTGCCCACCCCGTCGCCGGCCGCAGACCGCACATATACCGTAGTGTTGCTTAAACTGCCTGCCGACTCATTAAGCGTTATACTGCTACTGTAACCGCTGCCCACAGCAAGCGATACTTCAAACCCGGCTGGCGCTGCGGCAGTAACCGCTGTAGCTAAATTAAGCCCTGAAACAGTAAAATGCTGTATCTCAGGGCCGGCTGATGCCGTGCCGGCACAAGCTGAAATATTGCCTGTTGCCTGGCTTGCTGTGATTGTTGGTGGGGCAGATGCCGGTGTTGGATCTACGGTGATGGTGAACTTAATTGGCTGGCAGGTCGATCCTATAACAAAATTACCAAATGAAATAGGATTTGAACCTACCGGAATAGTAGCACCACCTGTATTTGTTGCTAAGTTATAAAACCCCAAAGAATTTGTGTTTTCATCGGTTAAGTACAAGATATTTCCGTCGGGACTTAATGAAATACTGTATGGCGTATTTGCAGGGATATCGGTTATAATTGCGTTTGTAGCGGTGTTAATTATAAAAATGTAGGTATCAACCAAATATAACCGGCTACCGTCGGGACTTAGGCACATAGCCGGTGTATCGCTAAAATAACTTGCTGTAATAGTTGCAGCGATTGTGTTGTTTGTGGTATTTACTACAGTTATTGTATTAGAATAAGCACTGGAAACATATACGCGCGTACCATCAGCACCAACTACCACGCCATAAGGGTGCGGGCCTACGCCAACCGTGGCTATAACAGTATTTGTTACAGTGTTTATCTCCGACATTGTATCGTCATTTGAGCTGGCACAATACACCCGGGTACCATCAGGACTTACGGCTATGCCATTTGGATATGATCCAACAGTCAAAGTAGCTATAACTGAATTGGTTATAGTGCTGATAACCGATACAGAGCTTGAATTATAATTTGCAACATATACACGTTTTCCATCAGGGCTGACACATATTCCGTATGGGCCAATGCCGACAGGTATTGTAATCGAAACAGTATTCGTCGCTGTATTAATTACGGATACAGTGTTGTCACCATTATTGGTAATATAAACGCTGCTGCCGTCAGCGCTGGCCGAAACACCCGTAGGGTGGGCACCTACCGCAATAATGGCAACTACCGCATTGGTTGTAGTGTTAACTACCGAAACATTATTTGAAAATTGATTGGCTATATACGCAAAACCGGTTTGCACCGGCGTAGCGGTAATAGTTGCCGTAACAGGACTGCTTCCGGTATTCACCGCTGTAAACGGTGGAATATTACCCGTGCCGCTGGCAGCCAGGCCGATAGATGGATTGCTATTTACCCAATTATAAGTGCAGCCCCCGGCGGGAAAATTTTCAGCAGTTGTTGTAGCCCCGTTAGTCACAGTTTGGTCAGACTGCGCATATACGTGCAGCAATAAGAAGGAGAAAAATGCAATAAAGGGTATGGCAAGTAAAATTCTCCTCATGTGGTCAGGTTGGCGTACATGTTTTATTGATAATATTTCAAATTTATAAATATTTAGTTAGGCCTGATAAAATAATAATAATAGGACTCCAACATTCAATGTCGCTTGAATGCCAGTAAATTAGGCGTGCCGCTTAAATAAGCAGATTGACGGGGTATTTCCAGCTGTCTGTGGGCTTTTGCCTACGGATTATACCCGGAGTTTTCAACTCAAACAAACCACCGATCCACAGCCCTCCGGAGTTCGATGCAATCTGGTTCGCCGTCACAAGCCCAGGCGATTATCCCATCAGGGCGTATCAGTACGGCGCTCAAGCCTAATTGTTCTTTCGCTGGTCCCGGAACATATTTCAATCGGTCGCCATATTCGCCCGCTAAAATTTTTATTGAAGCATCGTTATCAAAATCAAGCAGTATCCCATGGCCTTCGTGCATCAGTTCGCCAATTGTTGTCCAGTCTTCAAACTCAAAGTTAGGGACGCTGCCGCCTGCCAAAGGATAGTCGCCACCGAGATCATAATGCGTATTAACACCCCATACCCTTCCTGCAAAATAGGTGGCGCCATCGCGCGTATTCATAAGGTCGCGTACGATCTCATTCAGCGCACGGGCTTGTGGGTCTGGGTTCATGATGGCAACCTGGGCGCGCGACCAATCCAGCACTTGTGCCCCAATCGGGTGCCGTTCGCTATAATAACTGTCCAGCAAGCCTTCCGGCGCTTTGTTTTGGATGGTCGCGGCAAGTTTCCAGCCGAGGTTCATGGCATCGCCCAGCCCGAGGTTAAGGCCTTGTCCGCCCAAAGGTGCATGAATGTGCGCTGCATCGCCGGCTAAAAGTACACA
>JABDCF010000025.1 GCA_013288235.1 Bacteroidota bacterium
TTTGCCTTTATGTTTGGCGGGCTTGGGCCGGTAGCATCGTTAGGCGGAACACCCGGCCTGACGCATGAAGTTACGGTGCATTTGTTTGGAAAGGATTTTGGCATAATAGGGGCTGCCGGTTATTTTTTAAACAGCAAAGTATACGATGTAGGGGTTTTCACCTTATTCCTGTTTCAAATGGTGTTTATGGATACCGCAGCAACTATCCCCACCGGCGCCATGGCCGAAAGATGGAAGTTTAAGTCATTCGCCATTTATGGCCTGTTTATATCCATGTTTGTGTACCCGATATTTGGCAACTGGGTTTGGGGTGGCGGCTGGCTCGCCAGTTTAGGTACTAACTTTGGCCTGGGCCATGGCCATGTTGATTTTGCAGGTTCGTCTGTAGTCCATTTGGTTGGTGGCGTAGCAGGCCTGGCAGGTATATTAGTATTAGGCCCCCGTATTGGTAAATATAATAAAGACGGCAGCGCCAACACTATTCCCGGACATAACATTCCGATGGCGGTTGTCGGTACGCTGATACTGGCTTTTGGCTGGTTTGGGTTTAACCCCGGATCAACACTGTCGGGTACGGATTTGCGCATCGCGGTTATCGCCACTAATACCATGATAGCCAGCGCAAGCGGTGGCTTATTTGCAACACTTTATATGTGGATAAAATATAGAAAGCCCGAGGTTGGCGTAATGGGCAACGGTCTGCTGGGTGGTTTAGTTGCTATAACAGCCCCTTGTGCCTTTGTAAACGCCACATCGGCATTTATTATCGGCGGCATTGCGGGTTTGCTGGTAGTGGTATCAACATTCTTTATCGATCAGAAGTTAAAAATTGACGATCCGGTTGGCGCAGTAGCCGTTCATGGTGTTTGTGGTTACTGGGGTGTACTGGCGCTTGGCCTTTTTGCTGATGGCCAATATGGCGATGGGTGGAACGGTATTAAGGGAAATGTTACGGGTTGGTTTTATGGTGACCCTAAACAATTCCTTGCAGAGTTTATTGGAGGAACAACCTGCATTGTTTTTGTTTTTGCTGTGATGTATGTCTTCTTTAAAATATGCAATAAAATATTTGGCATCCGATCAAGGGAAGCTGATGAAATTATCGGTTTGGATGAAAATGAAATTGGCTTAAAAGGTTATGACGATGACATACAACCCGTTGAACATGCCCAGATAACAAATTTGGTTTAACCTTGTTTAAGATTAAAAAAGGCATTTTGATGACTATCAGGATGCCTTTTCTATGTAGTTTTAGTTTTTCTTAGTTCTTAAATAATTAACAGGTAAATTTTATCTGAGGTTTAAAATCAAAACACAGGAAATGAGTATTATCAGATCGTTAGCCATATTTATTTTAGCCGGATTATGTGAAATTGGTGGTGGTTATTTGGTGTGGCTGTGGCTTAAAGCCGATAAACCCTTTTGGTATGGAATATTGGGAGGCTTTATTTTGGTATTGTACGGCGTTGTTGCTACCTGGCAAACAGCAAGTTTTGGCCGGGTATATGCCACGTATGGGGGAATTTTTATAGTGTTGGCCTTAGTTTGGGCATGGAAAATAGATGGGTTTAAACCGGACAAATACGATATTATAGGTGCCGCAATTGCGCTGATAGGTGCATGTATTATCATTTACATGCCACGAAAATAATTAATGGCCTTGTGTACAAATGGATATACTTCGTTAAATTAAGCTCACCGGCAACGTAAAGTAAAACCGGCTGCCTTCGCCAATTTTACTTTCTACGCCAATTTCACCGCCCTGCGCTTCGATAAAGTCTTTCGCGATAGCAAGGCCTAAACCAGTTCCGGAAACCGCAAAATCGGATCCGGGGACCTTAAAATATCGTTCAAAAACCCTCGGCAAATAAATTTCTTCTATCCCTTTTCCATGATCTTTAACTGAAAATTCAATTTTTGCAGAGGAATGTTTTTTTACGGTTATATCAATTACCGATTTTTTTGAACTGTATTTTATAGCGTTAGTTAAGAAATTAATTAACACCCATGCAGTTTTATCCGGATCGGCCCAAACATCCGGGAGGTTTTTAGGGCACTTTAGGTTAAGCGTTATTTCTTTTTGTTCGGCAATAAACCTTATTGTTTCGCAGGCATACTTAATTATATTTTGAGGATGGGTATTTCCGAAATTCAACAATAATTTGCCTGTTTCAACCTGTCCCATATCTAACAATTCGCTTGTTATTTTTAAGAGCCTGTCGCTGTCCTCATTAATATTATTGATAAGCTCCTTCTGGAAATTTGTTATGGTTCCATATCGTTTATCCTCCATCAATTTTAAGCTCATTTTAAGGGATGAGATCGGCGTTTTTAACTCGTGCGATATGGTAGCTATAAAATTGGTTTTAGCCTCGTCCAACTTATGAAACCGGGTGATGTTTTTTAAAAATATAAAATACCCTATACGTTTTGATTCGTCTTCATTTTTTCCCCATAAATGCACATCTTCAGGGGCGTATATCTCAAACAGCTCTCTTATAAAATAACTTTCCTTACCGTCAAGGTATAATTTCAAGTCATCAAAATGCTCAAATTCATTAATCAGTTTAAAAAAGAGGTCGTTATCTGCAGCGGCCTGTTGCGCCGAACTGCCGATAATATCCTTTTCATCTATACCTAATAGTTTAACCGCTACAGGATTAACGAATGTGACTATCCCATTTTCATCAAAGCCGATAATAGCATCCGTTACATTTCTTACAATCGTTTCAACCCGAAGTTTTTCATGCGTTATTTTTGCCTGGTTATTATTCTCGTAAACAAAAAGCCTGGCTGCCATTTGGTTAAAAGCTTCAGCCAAGTCCCAAAATTCATTCTTATCGGTAAACGAGAGGCGATTATCGTAATTTTTATTTGCAATTTCTTTAACTCCTTTGGTAAGTTGTATGATAGGTTTGGTAATGTAGCCAGGGAATATTATCAAAAAAAGAAAAACAATAAAGGAACCAAGTGAAGTAATAAAGATAAAAATAGAGATGGCTGTATTTGCTGTTTTATTGGCATTTCTGTTTTTGTTCTCCATGGCGTTCATATTAACCTCCATGATGCCGTAAGAGGATTTTTGCATTTTAGTCCGTAGTGCGGCAGCAAGAGCAGGGTTACTTAAAGACGTTCGAAAACGCCTGAAGTCCGCATAAAGCGAATCTGCAAGTGCCTTTTCTCCTGTTTCTGTTATGTCTCCTTCCTCCCTCTTAATATTGTATTCAATTGTTTTAAGCCCATCGCTATTGGGAAGGCCTGGAAGATCGAGTACCTTGTTTATGTTTTTTGTGTATACGATTGAGGTTTCATTATTCCTTAAAATTGCTTTTGAATTTTCTGAAAGCTGGTATATATAATAAGTTGCGATTGCTGAACTTATAAGAGCTAAGAGGAACAGGGAACCAATACCGGCCCTTAAATTGTTTTTAATAGTCATGCAATTTATAAGTAAAAAATATTTGTTTCATAGGTAAATGATGGATTTACATAGCCATAAATGGATATTCCGCAATGCCCAAATTGAGTTTTGTTTAACGCAAGTAATATGCCATGGCCGCGACGACACCCATTCATCTTATTAATAGTTTGACAATCAACATCTTAAAATAAAGTTACCATTTTTTTTGTGCGCGGCATCTTACCAATTCGGAATGCCGCATATTCAATTTGGCAGGGTTTTTAAAAACCGGATTAAAATATCATAATTCAAGGTTTGCATTTTTGCCATTTTGATAAAAAACCCTATCAAAATGATGCTCTTTTATCAACCTGTAAAACTTAAAAATTGAGCAATAGCCTTGAATTACAACCTAAACGCAGAATTTAAAAATCGGGCACATTTTTGGCATGGTTAGTTTCATCAATTTGTTGTATATGTTTAAAATTTAAACAATGAGTAAATAAATACCCCCAATAAAATGCAGTCTACTATATTAATTGTTGAGGATGAAAACAAATTCGGCGGGCTCTTGTCAAGAATTATAGAAGCTGAAGGATATAATGTTTTACAAGCCCAATCCGCCAGGTCTGGTTTAAAGTTTCTGGAAAATGAAGATGTAAGGGTAGTTATAAGCGACGTTAAATTGCCGGATGCCAATGGTGTAGAACTGGTAAAACGTATTAAGGACATGTACCCACATATCGAAGTGATTAACCTCACTGCATTTGGCTCCATTAAAGACAGCGTCAAGGCCATGAAAAACGGTGCTTTCGATTACATTATGAAGGGTGATGATAATGATCGTATTATTCCCATCGTAAATAAAGCGGTCGAAAAGGCTGATTTGCAGTTCCAGATCGATCTGCTTCACAAAAAACAGCATCATCATTATACTTTTGATAATATACTCGGTAAATCGCCGGCTATCACAGAGAATATTGCTTTGGCAAAAAAAGTAGCCCGTACCAATACAACTGTATTGCTATTAGGCGAAACCGGCACCGGCAAAGAAGTATTTGCACAAGCGATACACGCAGAAAGCGATCGGCGGGGAAAACCTTTTATAGCGGTAAACTGCAGTTCATTTTCGAACGAGCTTTTAAAAAGTGAACTCTTCGGCCATGTGGCAGGCTCATTTACGGGCGCCGCGAAAGACAAAAAGGGGCTGTTTGAAGAAGCTGATGGTGGTACGCTTTTTTTAGATGAAATAGGTGAAATGAATCTTGAACTTCAGGCCCGGCTATTGCGTGTTTTAGAGGATGGCTATTTTAACCGTGTAGGCGATTCAAAAGCCATGAAAGTTAGCGTACGCATTATTGCCGCCACTAATAAAGACCTGAAAAGGGAGGCAGACAATAACCAGTTCCGGCCCGACCTGTTTTACCGTTTGGCTGTATTTACAATTCACCTGCCACCGCTTCGTGAACACAAGGAAGATATAGAAATTTTGGCCGACCATTTTTTAAAAGAGTTTTCAAACAAAGTGAACCGTAAGGTTAAAAAAATGGATGAGTTCTTTTTAAAAATTTTGAACCATCATTCTTGGAAAGGCAACATCCGCGAGCTTAGAAATGTGATAGAAAGAGCAGTTATAATTGCCAATGGAGACACCCTTACCTCCGACCTCCTTCAGTTTGACTTTCTATCAGATGCTTCGGAAGATACCGGGTCAACTTTAAACCTGGCGAGCATCGAGAGCCAATATATCCGTAAAGCTATGTCACAGTCCAAAGGCAATAAAACCGAAGCCTCGCGATTACTTGGAATTGGCTTATCTACTTTATACCGCAAAATTGAGGATTACAAATTATAAAATCCCATTTACCCCTTTTTAGCTACTTTTTCTCCGAATTAAGCGCCAATTAAATCAGTTTTATATTTTAAAATTGATAGTTTTTGCCAATTTGCATCGTAATTTCAAAATATTTATTCATTTGATAAAGATTGAACCAGAAATTTATATTTCTTATTAGCGTTTATGATTTTCATTGATTTTATTTTTAATGTCATTCTCAATTTGAGGTGATTTTCTTAACGTTTTTAGCTTTTATGTCAATATTTTGATTTTTTTATTACAAAAAACTCAAAATTATAATATCAGATACTGGTTTATTTTCAATTTTGATAATTTCGTCACTTTTTTGTCAAAAAAAATCTCCCTAACGCATTATTCCGTCTCATTGTGACAATTCAACTCTATCAGTTTGATGCTGTCACGTTTTATGCGCCACTTTCTCTCTTTACTAACTAATTGATTTTAAGTTATTTATGTCAATAACGATTTTATTGGCATCAAAGTGGCATAGTGGCTAAACATTAAAATCAAATTAACATACTATTATCAGTTCAATCTTAAACAAGTCAAAACATGAAAAAAACATTTACGCTAATTTTATTATTAGGATGTATTTTCCGGGCGTCGGCACAGACGAATAGCCCGGTTACTAATATGATGAAAGCCGACGCTGAAAAACTGAAAGCAGATTCCATAAAAAAAGCAGATTCCATAAAAAAAGCCATGGAAACGGCAACACCGTTGGGCTATGCCGACTTTTCGTGGGTTAACGGGCAAAACCGTCAATCGTCAAAATTACTGGATAACGCCTACTTTACAGGTGATTTTACTTTCGACATGAACTATACCCAGTCGAACAATCACCCGAACGATGATTTGGTAACGGGATCAACTGCTTTAGCACGCAACGGCGAGGTTGACGTATCAATGATTGCTATTGGCGGCGATTTTCATTATGCCAATGTACGCGGGCGTATCATGTTGCAATATGGTACACGCGCTACTGAGGTGCCACGAAATGACTATAGCGGGTACAGGGGTTTATATGACCTCCCAGATGCCTATCGCTACATAAGCGAAGGTTACGCCGGTTATCATTTTGATGTATGGCATGGTATAAACGTTGATATGGGTATTTTCATGTCGTACATCGGTTTAATGTCGTACAATAACTTTGAAAACTGGTCCTATCAGCCATCTTATACTTCTGACAACACGCCATGGTTCTTTAATGGTGTCCGTGTGCAGTTATTCCCCAGTGTAAAAACCAAAATCGAACTTTGGTTTATTAACGGATGGCAATCATATGGCATGTTTAATAAAATGCCGGGCTTCGGTTTCGCATACGTAACCCAACCCAACCAACGCACTAAAATTATCTCCAATAACTATTTCGGAACAGATGTTGCCGGCGCGCCGGATGTGAAAAGGTACCATACTGACAACTCGGTAGAATATTTATATTTCGATGCAGCAGAAAAAAAAGGCACTGGCATTAAACGTGCGGCATTCACTTTCACTGCCGACTTTGGCTTCCAGGATGGTACCGCTCCCGGAAATGTAGTTTATTCGCCCTTTGGCAAAAACGCGTCTAATTTCATGAGCGCCATGGCATACCACAGGATTTGGTTTGGCGATCAGGCGAAATGGGGTTGGACTATCGGCGGCGGCGTTATGTCGAACCCAAGCCGTTATTTGGCGATAGTACCTCCAGGGCTTGCTACCGACTCATTTATAGCCGCTTCCACACCAGGTTCAAAGATGGCCGGTTGGGATACCTCTACCACTATCGACTATAACCCTAATCAATTCTTAACCATTCGTTTCGAATTGGTACACCGCTTTATGGACATCCCTTATTTCGATGGGCCGGGCGGCGTTACTACAGGGCCGGGCGGCAATGGTTATACAACCAACCCTCAAGCTAATTCCAATCAAAACTCTTACATCCCGAACCCGCCAACTATTGTAAATGCACAGGGACAAACAGTACCTAACCCTAATTTTATTCCATTTGATTTGGTAAAAGCAGATAGCAGGTTTATAGTGGCTTTGATAGCAAGATTTTAGCACAAAAAATCAAGTGCCATTACATAAAAATGGCACTTGATTTCTGAAACAAAGGAATCCCGGCAAACTCTCAAGGTCCATAATAATAATTAACAAAATGTTTAACAATAAAATTAAATCAAAATGAAAGCTTTAAAACTAATGATCCTTGTGCCATTTATGGCATTCTTCATCCAAAACGCTGCCGCCAATGGCCAAGGCGCAGGACTATATTTAACCCTCCAGGATTATATGAACCATAAATTAAGCTACACTACAGTTGGTAATGACAAACTGAAAGTAAGCAGCCTTTTTGGTAGCAGCACGGTGGTTTTAACCCATGATGGCAAAAAACAGGTTTTTGAAAAAAGCGAAATATTCGGCTACAGCAAAGATGGACAGGACTATCGTTTTTTTAATAATGTTGAATATCGTATCCTTTCGGCAAAAGGGTTGTTGATCTACAGTCATTCAACACTTGTTCAACAGGGAAAAGGGCCAAAGCCAACCGAACAATACTATTTTAGTTCGGGTTTGTCTGATCCTATTCAGCCACTTACCATAGCGAACATTAAAGATGTGTACGCAAAGCACCCCAAATTTACTTATGCGGTTGAAAGCCTGTTTAAAAATGACGGTGACCTTGCAGCCTATGACAGCTATAACAAACAATATAAAATAGCCTGGTTGTATTCGCAAAATGCAAAGTAAAGCCCTTGTTTGTGCAACCCTTGAACGGATATAAAAATCAGTGCATTACAAGCTACGGCCTGTAATGCACTGGGTTATAACTTAATTTTTTTATCATGCTACTGAAATTCGTTTTATCAAATTACCGCTCATTTAAAGATAAAGCAACTTTAGATATGGAAGCGTGTTCCATAAAAGAGTATGCTGAAAGTGTATTTTTTTCTAAATGCGGGAGCCCGCCTGCTAATATTCTTAAATCAGTTGCTTTATTAGGTGCAAACTCATCAGGCAAAAGCAATTTGTTTAAGGGATTTGATTTAATGCGGTATATGGTTATCAATTCGGCCAAAGAATCAACACTTACAAAAACGTATCATATTGAGCCATTTAAATTAAGCACCGAAACTGAGCATAAGCCTACGCTGTTTGAGTGCACAATGATGATTGATAATA
Source organism: Bacteroidota bacterium (assembly GCA_013288235.1). Lineage (GTDB taxonomy): Bacteria > Bacteroidota > Bacteroidia > Sphingobacteriales > Sphingobacteriaceae > Mucilaginibacter. The sequence continues at coordinate 8,430 of JABDCF010000025.1, forward strand.
TTGTTTACAGGTATGGTTTTGAAAGTGATAATAAGGAGGTTCATGCTGAATGGCTTTATATGATTGTTAAGCGGCGGGAAGAAACTGTGTTTATACGAACTAAAAATGAATTTGAAATCGTAAAACGTTTTCCGACTGACTTTAAAAACAAGCTTTTAATGCTTGCCGAGTTTACGAGGAATGACGCATTGTACCTTTCGATATTAAGCCAATTTAATATTGAACTGGCCATGCAAATTTCAAAATGGTTTGCCAAAAATATCATTTATGCTGAACCCAATCTGGAGGACGCCCTTAGTTATACGGCATTGTTGCTTGCTGACCCTAACTATAGTTCCCTGTTAAATGAGGTTATTGAAAAATCAGACCTGGGTTTTAGCGGTGTTGAAAGACAGGCAGGGCAAAAGGTTTCCACTAAAAGCTCCGCAGGGATTAGCACCCCGCGGCCAAAGATCAAACTTACTTCAACTCATATTAAATATGATTCAAAAAACAGGAAAGTCGAAAAGATTTCCCTTGAGTTAAATAAGGATGAATCATCCGGGGCGCAGAAATTGATCGCGTTACTGGGGCCAATGATCAAAGTTTTGATGGATGGTGGTACATTTTGGATAGACGATCTTGATGCCAAAATTCATCCTTATATTATAACTATGGTGATGGATTTATTTAATTCAAATAAATACAATCAAAATGGCGCCCAATTGGTGTCTATCTCCTACAATCAGCAAATTCTTAAAAAATTAAGGCGGGATCAGATTGTTTTTCTCAATAAGGACATATATGGCGCATCTTCCATAACGGCTCTGTACATATTTAATCCAAGCGTCCGCAGTAATGCAATTTTTGATAAGGAATACCTGCAAGGGCAATATGGCGGGGTGCCAAATATCAGTGATGCATTTAATCTTAGCTTAAAGCACAATCCGGGTAAAAACGGAATAGAAACTGCAAAAAAGATGCACAATTAAATTAACAATAAATAGTAAACAGCAAAACTTAACACATGGCAAAAATTTACAACAAAGCTTCCGCCATTACAATTTAAATGGCATTCAAACCCCCATTATTTAATAACGATTCAAGTTCAACATTTCTTAAGATCATGTTACTCAAAACCCCTATTATTAATTCATTATTTATCGGTTTGCTACTGTCTGGCTTTAGTCTTTTTGGCCAAAGCCCGGCAGGCGATACCGTTAAACTAAACGTTAAACAGGCCGAAGACCTGTTTTTGAAGAACAACCTTCAATTGATTGCCCAGCATTATAACATAGGTATAGCCGATGCCCAGGTGATAACGGCTAAACTGTTCCCCAACCCCGATTTCAGCAGTACTACTGGCTTGTATGATACCAATACCCATAAGTTTTTTGATTACAGCGCCGGCCAGGCTGAATATTCCGGCAATATCTCTCAATTGTTTACAACTGCGGGGAAACGGAATAAAAATATACAGCTGGCTAAGATCGGCGTTGAACAGGCGAAATATCAATTTTTTGATTTGTTGAGGACACTGAAGGCTTCATTGCGCAGTAATTTTTTTACAATCTATTTTCAGGAGGAATCCGCCAAAGTGTATGACACCGAGATTAATACCCTGCAAAAGATACTGAAGGCATACAAGGAACAAAATGCAATAGGCAACATCTCCGAAAAGGATGTTTTGAGCATTCAATCACAATTATATTCTTTGCAGGCCGAACTGGCCGGCCTGGAAGCCGGTATTGACGCCTCCATAAGCCAGCTCCAATTACTGATCAGGACAAAACCCGGAACTTACATTGAGGCGGAATATAACTATGAACTGGACGGTAGGGACATTTTGACGACAGTTCCTTATCAGAAACTGCTTGACTCGGCTTATAAGAACCGTTACGATTTGAGATTGGCAAAATCGGCTGTAGAATACAACGATATGAATTTAAAATATCAACAGGCCCTTGCCGTACCTGATTTCAACCTGTCCCTGGGATATGATAGGCGCGGCGGTTACGTGCCAAATTACACCAATCTCGGTATTGAATTCAATCTGCCGTTTTTTAACCGCAACCAGGGCGGTATTAAGCAAGCTCAACTAACAATAGAGCAGGGCAAAGTTCAGTTGCAGGGCCAGCAAGACCAGGTGGAAAATGATATAGCCGTTAATTATCTAACCGTCTCGCGTTATGAAAAACTCAGTAACAGTTTCGACCCCAAATTCAGGGCTGATTTTACCCACCTGATACAGGAGGTAGTTAAAAATTATGAGGTGCGGAACATTGGGCTGATAGAGTTCCTGTATTTGTACGACTCGTATAAAGTAAACGCGGTACAGTTAAATAACATCCAGCTCAGTCGCGTCACGGCACTTGAGCAGCTCAACTATGTTACCGGAACGCCCTTTTTTAATCAATAATCATCCTAATTATTTATAGATATTCCCATGAATAAGATCATTAAAAACAGCATAAGCACGCTAACTGCATCTTTTATGCTCTTTAACTTGTTTTCCTGCAATTCAAATGAGCAGAACAGCGAAGTACGTACTCCTTATGTCATTCCTGATTCGCTATTTCAGAAACTGGCAGTAGATACAGTAAAAACATCCAACATCAGCTACGCCATTAAGTTTAATGGCATAGTAGATTACAATACCGATAAGGTTGCCAATATATTCCCGCTGGTGAGCGGCAATATACACGATATCCGTGTGATGCCCGGCGATTATGTACACGCGGGCCAGGTATTGGGTACGATTAAAAGCCCTGAGGTTGCCAATTACAACGCCGCCCTGATTACTGCGGAAACAAATGTTCGGCTAAACGCCAAACTGCTCGACCAGCAAAAGCAGTTGTTTAAAAGCGGCCTGGCTTCGCAGATTGATATCACCACTGCGGAAGTGGGTTATGAACAGGCGGTTGCGGCTAAGGTAGCAGCAGAAAAAATATTAGCCATCAACGGTAATAATAAAAACGGCGATTTTGAGGTTAAATCGCCCGTTAACGGTTTTATAGTTCAAAAAAATGTGACCAATGATATGGCCGTCCGCGCGGATAATGGCGGCAACATGTTCACCATTTCCGACTTAAAAGACGTATGGGTGCAAGCCAATGTTTACGAAAGCAATATCAACAGCGTGCATGAAGGGAATCCGGTTGAGGTGACCACCAACACATACCCCGACAAGGTTTTCAGTGGCAAAGTAGGTAAGCTGATGAATGTCCTTGATCCTGCAACCAAAGTGATGAAAATGAGGGTGGTGCTTGATAACCCGGGCTTTGCCTTAAAACCACAAATGTTTGCAACCATCGCAATCAGCAACAGTGTGAATAAAAAAGCCACATCTGTAGCCAGTGGTGCGCTGATTTTTGATAACAGCCAATATTATGTGATTATTATAAAAGGTAAAAATAACATAGAGTTAAGACCGGTAGAGGTTATAACCAACAACGGGAAAACAGCTTATATTAAAAGTGGGTTAGAGCCTGGTGACAAAGTAATAGGTGCGGATGCGCTGCTCATGTACTACTACAACTCATTAAATAGTTAAACAATCTATTATTAAATAATCCATAGATTATGAACAAATTTCTGAGAGGCATTATTGGCTTCTCCTTAAAAAACAAGTACCTCGTTTTATCCCTTTCGGGACTCTTAATTATAGCAGGGATAATAACTTTTAAGGAAATGCCGATTGAGGCTTTCCCCGATGTTACCAATACCGAGATAACGGTGATTACGCAATGGCCGGGCCAAAGCTCCGAACAGGTGGAAAAGCTGGTTACTATCCCTATAGAGATTGCTCTTAACCCGGTACAGAGAAAAGTGAGCCTGCGCTCTATCACAGTTTTTGGATTGAGTTTGGTAAAGATAATTTTTGAAGACGACGTAAAGGACCCTGAAGCGCGGCAACAGGTAATGAATTTAATAGGCAATGCCAGTTTGCCAAGCGGTATAAGCCCTTCGGTGCAGCCACCCACCGGCCCCACCGGAGAAATATTCAGGTACACCCTTAAAAGTTCCGTAAGAAATCCAACGGAGCTAAAAACCATGCAGGACTGGGTGATAGACAGACGATTAAGGGCCATTCCGGGTGTTGCTGATATAGAAGCTTTTGGCGGAAAATCAAAGATGTATGAAATAACCGTCGATCCGGGAAAACTCGCCAGCTTGGGATTAACCCCGTTAGATGTATTTACCGCTATACAAAAAACCAATGTTAATGTTGGCGGCGACATCATCGTTCAAAATAACCAGGCCTTTGCTGTAAGGGGGATCGGCTTATTGAAGGATATCCATGACATAGAAAATGTAATTGTCAGTAACAACAACGGCGTACCGCTGCTGGTGAGCGATGTAGCTACAGTATCCCTGTCAAATGTGCCCAGGCTTGGCTGGATAGCGCGGATCAACGCGATAACTGATAAAGATGGCAAAAGAAGAGTAGAGGACGAGGAAGACGTTGTACAGGCCATCGTGGTGATGCGTAAAGATGCAAACCCTACTGAGGTAACGCAAGCGGTAGAAAAGGAAGTTGACAAAATAAACAATACGGTACTGCCTGCTGATACCAAAATGGTACCCTTTTACGACAGGACCACGCTGATAGACTACGCTACCCATACGGTGTTGCATAACCTGATTGAAGGTATATTGCTGGTAACCCTGCTGGTTTCATTGTTCATGTTCAACTGGCGAACAACGCTCATCGTAGCTATCATTATCCCCATGGCGCTGCTCTTTGCCTTCATTTGCCTGCACCTGCTGGGGATGTCGGCCAACCTGCTTTCATTGGGCGCTGTTGATTTCGGGATCATCATTGACGGGGCCGTGGTGATGGTGGAGGGTATGTTTGTGGTACTTGATCATAAAGCGGCTCAGGTTGGGATGGCCCGTTTTAACAAACTGGCTAAATTAGGCATGATCAAAAATAATGGCGCGCAATTGGGTAAAGCCATTTTTTTTGCCAAACTGATCATTATTACCGGGTTGCTGCCGGTGTTTGCCTTTCAGAAGGTGGAGGGAAAAATGTTTTCGCCCCTGGCATACACCCTTGGCTTTGCATTGCTTGGCGCTTTAATTACCACGCTTACCCTGGTACCGGTGCTTATTAGCATGCTGCTTAATAAAAACGTACACGAAAAGCACAATCCATTTGTACATCATTTAAAAAGCTTCATGCTATTTGGGTTCACAAAAGCCTTCGAATACAAAAAACTTGTCGTTACCGTGTCCTTAATCGTAATGTTCATTGGCTTATATAGCTTTAAATTTTTAGGCAGTGAGTTTTTGCCCAGCCTGGATGAGGGCGCGATATGGTTAAGGGTGGAGTTGCCATACAGTATATCGCTCGACAGATCAGTAGATCTCGCAAAAGAAATACGTAAAAAACTGATGACTTTTCCGCAAGTGCAGGCTGTGGTGTCGCAAGTTGGAAGGCCTGATGACGGAACAGATGTTGAAGGGTTTTACATTGATGAGTTTAATATAAAGCTGTACCCCGAGGATGACTGGAAACCAAAGATCACGAAGGACGAACTCATCAAGCAGATTGGGGCGAAATTTCCAAATCTTGATCTTAACTTCTCACAACCTATTGAGGATAACGTGGATGAAGCGGTTTCGGGCGTTAAGGGTTCTATTTGTGTAAAAATATTCGGCGACTCATTAAATTACTCGGAACCTAAAATAAAGGAGATTTATAACATATTAAAAGGCGTGAGGGGAATGGACGATTTGGGCATTATAAAAAACACAGGCTCGCCCGAAGTGGATATTACCCTGAACCAGCAAAAGATGGCCCAGTATGGCGTGGCTACTGCCGATGCAAATACAGTAATTGCGATGGCTATAGGCGGCCAGGCGGCTTCTACTTTATACGAAGGCGTAAGGACATTCGACATCAGGGTCCGTTTCCCTGAAGCATACCGTAAAACACCCGAAGATATAGGCAACCTGCTGGTGCCTACGGCAAGCGGGGCAAAAGTGCCAATAAAGGAAATAGCGAGCATAACAAAAAAAACAGGCCTTTGCTATTTGCTCAGAGATGAGAACGAGCGATTCGCCACCCTTAAATTTGCGGTGCGTGACCGGGATATGGGCAGCACTGTTGCCGAGGCGCAGCAAAAAGTAAACGCGAAAGTAAAATTGAAACGGGGATACCGAATGGCGTGGCAGGGCGATTTCGTGAATCAGGAACGCGCAGAAAAACGCCTTACGCAGGTGGTGCCAATAAGTTTGGCGCTTATTTTCCTGCTGTTATTTGTCATGTTCGGTAACTTTAAAGACGCCTTGTTGGTGTTCCTGAATGTGCCATTTGCTATTGTAGGTGGTATCATTGCCTTGATGATCACAGGAACCAATTTTAGTATTTCGGCGGGTATCGGGTTTATTGCCCTGTTTGGTATTTGTATCCAGGATGGGGTATTGCTGATCACTGTTTTCAAACAAAACCTGGACAAAATGAAAGGTCAGCACCAGTCCCTTTACATCTCCATGAAACTTGGCGTAAATGCGAGGATAAGACCCGTGATGATGACTGCCCTAATGGCGGCTATCGGGTTATTCCCGGCAGCAATTTCTCATGGTATTGGATCTGAAAGTTCAAGGCCGCTGGCAAGGGTCGTAATTGGAGGTATCCTTTGTGCGATGGTATTCAGCCTTTGGGTTTTCCCACTCATATTCGGATGGGCTTACAGAAAATCTGACGAAACTACCAGGTAAAATGAATAATGCGAGTCAAGAACCAAGATTCAAGAAAAAAGCAACGGAGGAAGTAAGAATTTTTATTGGTGGATGTTAAAATCGGTACCAATTTAAATAAGATGTAAATACCCCTGATTTAATCAATATTGTAAAAGGCGGTGCAACTTTTGAGTTGCACTTGCCGGATACAATTAAAAGGGATCGTGAGATTAAAATACAGCAAGTGCCTGGCTTAACCACTGTATTGATTAGTTTTTGTAAATGGTTTCAAAAAATATTAAAAATGAAAAAATTTATACCCTTTGGTGCATTAATATTCATTGTAGCCCTTGCACTCATTTTTCCGTCTGTTAAAACTGTAACTATCGCCAATAATAAAATAGATTCAGGTGATACGGCCTGGATGCTTACCGCCACAGCGCTTGTACTGATCATGACGCCTGGCCTTGCATTTTTTTATGGCGGCATGGTTACTAAAAAAAATGTTTTGTCAACCATGCTTCAAAGTTTTGTATGTATGGGAGTGATTACCATTATATGGGTGATATTTGGATTTAGTCTTGCCTTTGGCGATTCACTAGGCGGTGTAATTGGCGATCCCCGAACTTTTTTTATGATGAAAGGCATGCTTGGAAATGCAACCTGGAAACTTGCCCCAACAATACCCCTGGTATTGTTTGCAATGTTCCAGTTAAAATTCGCGGTCATTACGCCAGCCCTGATCACCGGGGCGTTTGCAGAGCGGATACGGTTTAATTCCTATATTATTTTTATATGCCTGTTCTCCGTATTTATTTATGCCCCGCTTGCCCACTCTACCTGGCATCCTGATGGTTTATTAAATAAATTAGGAGTACTGGATTTTGCAGGCGGTACAGTAGTACACATGTCCGCAGGATGGGCTGCACTGGCATCAGCACTTTATTTAAAGAAAAGGAATGAAACCATACACTCGCCAGCGAGAATAAGTTATGTATTATTAGGCACGGGCTTATTATGGTTCGGCTGGTTTGGTTTTAATGCCGGCTCGGCCCTTGGTTCCGGTACGCTTGCCGCTACAGCGTTAGCTACCACTACAACCGCATCAGCAGCGGCCGCTATGGCATGGATATTCTTTGATATTATGCGTGGTAAAAAACCATCTGTTATGGGAGCTTGTATTGGCGCTGTTGTTGGCCTGGTGGCCATTACACCTGCCGCCGGATTTATAACAATACCACATTCACTAATTGTTGGTATTGTTGCTGCCTGTGTAAGTAATATGGTGGTATTATGGCGTTCAAGAACGTCAATTGATGATACACTCGACGTATTCCCATGTCATGGTGTAGGCGGTATGGTTGGTATGCTGCTCACAGGGGTATTTGCACATAAAAATGTCAATAGTGGTAATTTAACCGGAAACGGTTTGTTTTACGGTGAAACTCATTTATTTTATGTTCACCTGATAGCATTGGTAGCCGTATCCGCATTTGCCTTTTTCGGTTCATTACTTTTGCTGAAAATCACGGATTCTATCAGCAGTTTGCGTGTTTCGGCAGCAGAAGAAATTGCGGGCCTGGATATTACACAACACGATGAAGGGCTGTAGGAATTTATATGTAATTTAAATGTTCTGAATGGTTTATTAAGACTTAGCCTAACAGGTTTAGCGTTAATATTTTGCATTCGATTTTAATTCATTACTTGCCTGAAAATTACTTCGTTTCAATAGCTATCTGTTTATTGTCTGCTTTGCCCTGCTAAACAGGGTGGCAAAAAGGAACAAAGCTTGCCGGCATTTTTTGTTGGGCTGGTCATAGCATTTATTTATTTTGATGTTTAATTATCATGCTTTTGGTATCACAGCCTCCTGCGTCAAAACGCACTTCCAACCACCGTTCTTCCAGCGCCAAACATCGGTTTGGCGCTCCTGTATGTCGAAAGCTTTGCTCCCCAACACGCCTGCCAGTTCAACTTTCGTCGTCACCAGCGCTATATTTCCGTACAAACGCACCCTCGGTTCCGAAAGGGACATGATCTTTAGCACCCGGAAACCAGATCGTATCCCGCTGGGGAAAATAGAAGGCCCCTCATCCACATCACCGTTTGAAGGAATAACGGCCCACTCCTTGTCCAGCATACGTACAATTCCTACGGTGTCATTTGCCTGCAAGGCCCTTGCTAATTCCTGGTCCGCAGCCAGCGCATTTTCTATCGTCGGCCCAATGGCAGGTTTTACTTTAACGGCACTTCCGAACGTTACGGGTACCCATCCATTTGATATAATTAAAAGTATTAAAATTACCGGGATTGCTATAAGCAAAATACTTTTTAAAATCCATGTTTTCTTTTTGGGCTCCGGCTTATTATCAACAATAGTATAACCGCGACCATTCCCATTGATTTGCTTTACCGTTATTGCGCTTGCCGTCCCGTTGCCATTTTGCGATTTAAAGTCCCGCCAGTTTTCATAACCTAAAAACTGCACCAGCGTATCAAGGGTGTGCGTAGTGGGCAGGCTATCGTATTTTACTTTACCCCAAACCCTTTTTAAAGTTACATGGCTTAGCGCCAGGCCGGTACGTTCCTGTATCTTCTCGCTTAATATTACAAAATCCTGATTGGTCCATTCATCACTGTCACCCCATCCGGTATTTGACTCAAATAGCGCTATTGTTTTTTCTATCAGAAACTCATCAGTATTCATATCACAAAATTATTATTCAGACAAAAACATAACTGATAATGGCATGGTTTAGCTTATACCGGGCTCCAAGTTTCCTATCATCGAAACCATAGGGAAATCCGTAATCAGGGTCAAAAAACACCTATACCGATTTTATTTTTCCTTATTATCAGGGAAACCTATACCCGGGCCAAAGAAACATACAAACCCTTTTATTTTGCCATCTTTTAATGTAAAATACTCTGTGTTCGATAATACTTTGCCGTTCAGCGTCCAGCAATGATAGGTTACAAACGCATTATCCCCATCAACCATAAGCTTATCAATCTCAAACTTTTTGATGTTGGCTGAATTTGGCCAGCACTTTTTCTTATATTCTTTTATACCAATAGGCGGAATATCTACCGGGCTGCTGAAAGTAAACCCTTCGGCGAGAACGGATTTCAACATGTTCCAATCTTTTTTCTCATAAGCAGCATAAACTGTTCTAACTATTTTTTCGTTAGCTTGCTGGCTACCCTGGGCAGTACAGTGGATGATAAGTAAGAGCAGCGTGACTGCTAACAAGCATCCAACCGCATTTTTTTTGACTTTATTTTTCATATAATTTATTTTATCTGCAATGGGGCTAATGAACAGGGTTATCCCTCGCTTTCCCGTTCATAAAAGAAACAAAAGGGATCCTAAAAAAAAAGTCACCTACCTCGCGTACATGACTTTTTAATTAACTATTAACCGATCAAACTATTAACTACATATCTGATCAGCTGTTATAAATGTAAGTGGCGAAAATCTATTTGAATGAGTGAAACCTACCAATTTATTTTTTTAACACGTTTGGATACATTATATCAATTTATCTTTTCTCGCCGCTTTGATCGCGTCCGCTTTGGAATTTACATCGAGTTTAACATAAACGTTTTTTATATGTGTTTTCACAGTTTCCGAATCAATAAACAGGTCATTCGCAATCTGCGACCGGCTTTTGCCCTCACTTACCATCTCCAATATTTGAGTTTCCCGTTTTGACAATGGGGAATGCTGGTTTTTTTGGAAAGATTTAATCACCATCCGCGCAACATTGGTACTCATGGGGCCGCCGCCTTCACAAACTTCCCTTATTGAGTCGATAATTTTTGCAATCGGGCTGTTCTTAGTTAAATAACCAGAAGCGCCGTTTGACAATGCATCAAATATCTGGTCTTCCGACTCATAAACGGTGAGTATGATTATGTAGCATTTGGACAATTTTTTTTTTATCAAGGGTATAGCATCGATGCCACTTGTGCCAGGAAGCTCAATATCGAGCAATACTACGCCCGGATTGTCATTGATGATGTTTTTCGACGCATCTTCAACTGAAGCATATGAATTGGCCACATAAAAACCGTCAACATCATTGATCAGGGTAGCGTAGGCATTTCTTAACACTTCATCATCTTCAATGATTACGATGGTTGTATTTTTCATTATTTCAATATAAATGTGGTATCCGTTTAATAGTCAGGGCAATACTTGTACCTTCGTTTACCGATGATCTTATATCGATTACCCCGTTTACCTTTTTTGCCCTGTTATTTATATTCCGCATGCCATTACCGCTTTTTACGGTACCTATATCAAAGCCTTTGCCATCGTCTTCAACAACGATACATAGGTAATTATCCTGGTTTAAAAGTGCGGCTGCTTTAACGTTTTGCGCGCCGGAATGCCTTAAAGTATTATTAAATAATTCTTTAAGTATCATCGTAATATTTCTACCATAACCCATCGGTAAAATTATTTCCTTAAATGTTTCGTTTGTTAAATCAGATGTAAAACTTATGGCTGTGTTTAAAAAAAGATCGATCCCGAATTCTTTTACATGCGTCAAAACTTCTGATAACCGGTCATTGTCGGGATCAAGTGCCCACAAAATATGTTTACTGCCGGTAAACAAGGCATCTGCATTTTCCTTGATCTGGTCAATAATTTTTCGCTGGTCTGAAAAAGTAACGTCGACCTTTTTATAGAGTATGTCTGAGAGAACATTGATCCTTGTCAGTTTATTTCCCAGGTCGTCGTGAAAATCTTCTGCGGTTTGCTTGCGGATCTTAACCTGTTCCTCTAATCGCAAATGTGCTATCAGTCTTCTTTTTTGCTCCTCTTTTAACCTAAAGTACTTCCATGTTGCTACGCTAATTAAAAAAAGAAATATAACTATTGCTACTTTAAATAAAGCAGTTTGATAATAGGCAGGTATTATTTCGAACGAAAAGCTTGCAACATTTGATGATGCCCCCGCAAGGTTGGACGACCTGACATAAAAAGTATAATTACCGGGAGGTAGCGAAGGGTAATCGACAACATTATTGTTAACCTGCGCGCTAAAACGCGCATCTAAAGGCCATAACTTATAACTATATAAAACGTTATTCGGGTTTTTTAAATAAACGCCATCGAAACTTATGGTGATGTGGCTGTTATTGAAAGGAAGTTTTAAATTTTGGGGTTCTTTATATCCATTTCTGTAGGTATATTTAACGGTTTGCTTGTTGTAAAATGCTACATCTTGTATGGTTGTATATGGCGCGGAAAATGAATTTGAAGCCAAATCATTTTTAACCACCAGCAGGCCTTTTGTTGTTCCTATAAAAACCTGGTTATCGTGAAACAAAAGTGCATCCTGGTCGCATTCAACAAACAGGTTACTAATATTTTCATTTATTATTCTTTGAAATGTGCCGTCGTTTTTTATTTTGAATTGATTTACCGCACGCCCGGTCCCTGCCCATAATATCCCATTCTTATCAACATCGATACTGTAAACGCTGGCCGAGCTTAACCCGTTTTTTTCATTTAAATGAATAACCGGGCCGCCGTGGGGGTTCCATACAAATAATCCGTTGTCAAATGTTCCAATGTAAATGCGCCCTTTATAATATTTCAAACAGTCCATGTTTGAACCTTTTAGGAAATCGGCTTTGAAGCTGGTGTCAATTTTCTTGTCTTTCACAAGGAATATTTTAGTACTTGAGGTAACCAGTATTGAATCCGGGCCTATCTCAATTATCCCGGTGCACATACCGTTAACGCCACTTATTTTTTTTAAACCTTTATCCCAGTAATAAGATCCATCGCTTGCAATCACCCACTTAGTTTTCAGATGGTCTTCCAACATAGCGTTAAACAATATCCGGGTGTCATTTTTATTCCTGGGATAAAAGCGGGTAAAATTTGGTCCCGCTTTCTTCCACAATCCATTTACCGTTACTATCCATGTGTTTTTTTCATTGTCCATGTATAAACAATGAAAAATATCGGTAGCATCCATTAAGGGGATCTTAATTTGGCTTATTTTTTCCCCGTTATAGATCATCAACTTACTACCTCCCGACATTAGGATATTATTGTTCTTATCAGGGGCTATTTGCAAAATTGGTTCGGTAACGCCCTGGGCCTGGTCAAGAATTGAAAAACCGTCCCCATCAAATCTAAATATACCGGCCCCGTTAGTGCCAAACCATATATTGTTATCAAAATCTTTAAAAATGCAATTAACCGGGTAATTAGTAAACCCATTACTTTCGTCAAAATATTTCAGAATATTGTTGTTAAAATAATAGGCCCCCTTGCTTGTACCGATCCATAATCCATTTAAATTGTTCTGGGCTATACAATTGATCAGGCTTACGCCGTTTTTTTTTAAGTCAATTTTTATCTTCCTGAAGGAATTTTTCCTGACGTAAAATACTTCGGTTCCTGTAGAAATATAAATGGCATCATTGGCGCTATCGACTATAAATTGTTTAATGTAGGTGTCTTTCGGAAAAACAAAGGGTATTATGTCGATCCATTTATGATTTTTTAAACAATAAATCCCTTTGTTCAGCACAGCAGCCAGTATCTCGCCATTCTTATTTATTGTTATGGCTGTTACAGTATCTTCGCCGGCCGTAATGTTTACATCGTCCATGTGGCCACTGCTTATTTTAAATAAACGCCGGTTGCTTAATCCCCAAATGTTGTCAAGGCGGTCAGCTACCAGGTCGCTTGCTGTGATCAAAGAATCGTTCTTATCCCCCACAAACCTGGTGGTCTTATCTGCATAAAAACAATAGAGTCCCTTTGTGTTCCCGGCCCAAATCTTTCCAGTATGGTCTATTGTCAAAACATTCGCAAAATCAATTAAACTGTTATCTTTAGTTACGGGTGAAAACGTTTTCCCGTCAAACCGGGTGATTCCTAAAAATGTTGCTATTACCAGGCGATGATTACTGTCCTGTACGATCCGTGTAGCCTGCGATTGAAGTAGCCCGTTTTCGATACCGTAATTTGTAAAGTTGTATTTTTGGGTAAGGGCAACGGAAGGCCAAAACAATACACCCAAACTGAAAAATTTAAGGATTATCGATCTTGCTTTAAATAAATTAAAAACTTTGTATTTCATCTGGTTAAAAGCAAAACCGGATTTTTGCAGGCAATGTAAATTACAGACATGGAAATTTTTATAATGCTAATATACAAAGTTGTTAAAAATGTTATCATTCCCACGCAGATTGTTTGTTTAAAATGTACTGTTTACTATCTGAAAAATCAAAGAGGTATTTCAAAATGCTAATTTCCTGCATGCGGAATCAAAAAGGTTATATTCATCTATACTTATGCTACGTAATTTCTATACCCCCCGGGAGTAAAGTGATATTTATTTTTAAACAGCTTGATAAATGTGCTCGGGCATGTAAAACCAACAAGGTTAACAATTTCGTTTAATGTATAATTGGTATTTTGCAGCATATGCCTTGCATTATCAAGCCTTGCTTGTATCAAATATTGGTGAGGAGAGCAATTATATATTTGTTTAAAAGTGCGGAACAAATGAGTGGGCGATAAACAAGACTGCCGGCTAATATCCTCCAGGCTGATATCCTGATTATAATTGCTTAACATATAATCCTTGGCTACGGTTAATCTTTTAAACAATTCATTCCGCGTACTGACATTTAAAGCATCTAAGCAATTGCTTTTAGTCATTACCTCTTTATAATAAAGGCGATAAAAAAGCAGCAACGAGTGATATATATAATCATCAAGTAAAAGATCATCAGAGTTTTCGTTAAAATGATCGATCAAATGGGTTAGGTTGTATTTGATATCCCCTTTACATGGATAAATTGTTTCTAAAAATGTGTTTTGTTGTATCACCTCCCTGTCAATTGGCTCATCAAGCAAATCCTGTTCAGATGAGGAAAAACTATATTGAAAATCACGAAGGAATTTGTTAGAAAAAAAGATAGCGAAAGTATTTGCTATTGAGTCCGAATAAATGGTCCTATCGTATGCAGTGCCTTCATTTAATATCAAAAAATTACCCGGAAATACAGTTACCGTCCTTTTACCGATCTTGTATTTTTCACTTCCATTAAACACCACATGCAATGAGAGCTCATTTTTTTGATCGGTATAACTTGCTTCGGTAGTGATTTCACTATAGAGCTTATTTTGATTGTATAATACTTTAAAAGTCTTCATCAATTCGTATAATCTCTTTTCTCTAAAAAGGTGTATTTGTTGCCCCACGGGTCTGAGATTTCGAATGCTAAACCCTCGGGCACATAGTGCGGTTTATTTAAGGCGCTTAAACCTTTCGGGTTTACATTATAAAAATCCTGTAAACAGTCGCTTGTGTTTATAATCAGGTTAAAATCATTTTTGCTATTCACACCTTTACGGTTATTCGAAAAAATTTCGTAAAAATTTCCATACTTGTCGCAAAGCATCGCAATGTTCTGTTTTTTTGACATTGGATTCCCCCGGCGAACAAATCCTAATTTTTCCACTAAAAAATCCAATGCCCTTTTGGGTTCGTTCAAATAAAATGGTGTACCATTTATTACTTCACTATTCATTACAACTCCTTGTAAGGCCATAGTTCAAATTTACCTCCGGGAAACTGCGTGGGACTACCCCTAAATGGGGGAGTTTGATAATTGGTAGTTTTCACCTATTTGCCCAAAATGTTAAGCCGTATCATTACAATACTCGTTTTGGGAAATTTAATTAACTGACAATTCTGTTCGCCATGAGGTATATAATTTTACAGCCCCCATAAGTGCGACCCCATTAAGCACAGCAGACAAATAAGAACCAATCTTCTTTTTAAATAAATTCTCATGAAAAAAAAATTACTTTTAATTATAGGTTTAAGCCTGGCGATGTTCCTCCAGGCTTTCGCACAAAACCATACAGTTACTGGTACGGTTACGGCCAAAGATGACGGCCTGCCCGTTCCGGGAGTATCAGTAAAGATCAAAGGCACAAATATAGGCCTCCAAACAGCCGTTAATGGTAAGTATACCATTAGTGTACCTGTTAACGGCGTATTGGTGTTTTCTTATATAGGGTTTATAACCCAATCAGTTCCGGTCGGCTCAAATTCAGTTCTTAACGTAGCGCTCGAACCGGCGACACAGACATTGGGCGAGGTTGTGGTAACAAGTGCATTAGGCATTAAACATTCAGAAAAAGAGTTGGGTTATGCTACTACAGAGGTCACCGCCAAGCAAATTACCGCAACCGCAGCAACAAATCTTGCCAATGGTTTAACCGGCAAAGTGGCTGGTTTGGCAGTTTACGAACTGGATAACAGTGTTGATCCAAACATTGCTATTGTACTTCGTGGCAACCGGTCTTTAGAAGGTGACAATAATGCGCTGATAGTTTTAGATGGTGTTCCGATGCCCGGGGAACTTCTTAGTTCCATTAACCCTAATGATGTAGCTGATATAACTATATTAAAGGGTGCCGGTTCCGCCGCGATATATGGTTCCGAAGCATCAAATGGCGCCGTGTTGATCACAACCAAAAGAGGTTCATCTTCATCAGGCAAACCCACTATTGTATATCAAAACTCTGTACAGGTAGAAAAGATTGCTTTCTATCCCAAATTGCAAACATCTTTTGGAACTTACGGAGGCGAGGGTAATTATATAAACCCGGTTACAGGGTTTACAGAGTATGTTCCCTATGAAAACCAGGAATATGGCCCGGCCTATAACGGTCAACTTGTACAATTGGGGCCTCCGCTTGATAGCGCCAACGGCAAAAAAGATATTGTACCGTACAAACCTTACCCGGTTAGCCCTATCGATGCCTTTTTTAAAACGGGCATTACCGAACAAAATGATATTTCGTATTCACAGGGCGATGCTAAGAACAGCATTTTTATATCAGCTCAAAATGTGTACCGTACAACAGTTGTGCCAAATGATAAAAATGTAAGGGATGCATTCAGTGTAAGGGGCCACCATACGGATGGTATATTTTCCGTTGATTACTCGGCTGCATACAGTAAAACGAATATCAGTACATATATAGGCAATAACAACCCTTTGAATACCCAGTACGGCATTTCATTGCCCGGCAGCTATGTGACCACTGCAGGCGCGAACGACCTTTATTCATCTATTTTGCAGTTGCCCGCCTTTTACAATATTAAAGATTTTCAAAATCCGAACTCAGATATCGGCAGCGCAAGCAACTATCCCGATGCTTATGCCATCAACCCCTACTGGATAGTGGATGATACAAGGCGGGTTGAGCAGCGGGATGTATTGTTGGCCCAGATAAAATTAGCAGTTGAGCCTACAAAGTGGTTAGACATAAGTTACCACATTTCTGATAATTTTGGTATTGACCAGGAACGCTATACAAAAGCGGAAGTTGACTTTTCGCCTTATTCAATCAGCGATCCATTCGGCGCAGGCAGTAACCAGGCTGTATTTAAAAATGGCGTATCGCCCGGTGTTGTTTACGATGTTTATCAGTATGGCGACGGTACAAACAACAATCCCGGCTACGCAAGGCTGCAAGGCGACGCATTGATCGATCTGCACCATACGTTTTTTAAGGATTTTAAAACCGGCCTCGTTTTGGGTAACTCTATTTACCAGTTATATGATAAGTATCAAATAACCGGGAGCAACCAGTTGCTTGTAAATAATTTGTATAATATCAACACCATAGGCGGACAGCCGGTGGCCCAGGAAGCTGATTATGTTGTACGAAATATTTCATTTTTCGGTGACCTTAATATCAGCTACAAAGGTTTCCTTACCCTGGAAGGCACTTACCGGAACGAGCAGGACTCCAGGCTATCTAAAGCAGAGCGTTCATTTAATTATCCTTCCGCGAAGATATCATTTGTGCCGACTGATATAATATCGTCGTTAAAAAATAGTGACATTTTTACATACGCAAAGTTCTATGGTTCAATAAGCCAGGTAGGTAACATTAACATCGGGCCTTACCAAATTTACAATACATATGGTATAACTAATGGGTTTCCTTACGGTTCATTGGGCGGGTTAAGTGCCAGCACTACAAATTACAGCCCGACCCTAAAGCCCGAAATAACCACTGAAACCGAAGTTGGTACTGAATTGGCCTTCCTTAAAAACCGTATAGATTTTAATTTCACTTATTATAATTCGTTCGATAAAAATCAAACCGTTCCCATTTCTACTTCAATTGGTACAGGATATTCTACCTCAATATTAAATATAGGGGAAACACAATCACAAGGATATGAGTTCCAGTTAACCGGGCAGGTATTAACACAAGCGGCAAATAAGTTCGGCTGGACTCTCAGTGGCAACCTTTCTGTTAATAACTCTAAAGTAATATCGTTATTACCTGGTGTTAGCCAGTTGTTCCTGGGCGGCCTTGATTATGCAGTAGTTGGCCAGCCTTTCCCTTTGCTAAAAGGCACCGATTTTATACGCGACCCCGCAGGGCAGGTAGTGGTAGGTGCAACCGGATATCCGCAAACAGCCTCATCACTGACGACTTTTGGAAGAACAACTCCCAAATATGACTTAGGGGTAACATCCAACTGGACTTATAAGTTTGTGACTTTGGGCGCTGTGTTTGAATACCGGGGCGGCGATATAGTCTATAACGCACTCGGCAATTCACTGGCCTTTACCGGTGCATCTTACTATTCGGCCTCAAATGGCCGCCAGCGGTTTATCTATCCAAATTCAGTTATTCAAACCGGGCCAAATACTTATACGCCTAACACCGGCTTGAGTGTTCAGGATGGTAATTATGGTTTTTGGCAACTTTCGCAATTCCAAAGTACCAACAGCCCATGGGTTACCAGCGGCGCCTTCTGGAAGCTTCGGGAATTAAACCTCACCTTCAATTTAGATAAGTTTATTAAACAAACTAAATATATGAAAGGCCTTTCCGTAGCCTTAACAGGAAGGAACCTTTTTATATGGACACCTAAAGAAAACACGTATACCGACCCTGAATTTTCCGATACGCTACCAACAAGCGGCGCCAGGGGGTTTAGTGACATAAATGAATTGCCGGGGACCCGGGTGTTTGGCGGCAGTGTAAAAGTAACTTTCTAAAATTTTAAACATATAGCGATGAAAAAATATATTTCAATTATAACAGTAGTTTTTACGATCGGCATGGCCGGCTGTAAAAAGGACTATCTTGATCAGGAGGTTAATCCAAACTCTCCGTCGGTGACAACACCACAATATACTTTAGCAGGCGCGGAAGCAACATCGGCAGCAATTTTAGGGCTCGATTATCCCGAATACGGTGAATGGGGCGGTATTTGGTGCTTTAGCGGCAGCTATACGCCGGACGCTCAATTCCAGGAGTTTGCGGTTTCAATCTCTGTTCCGCCCCAACCTAACGACGCCTGGGGCGACTTATACAGCAATCTTACTAACTATAACAATTTGCAGGTAAGCTCGGCAGCTGTACCCGCCGATGCAAACTTTGAAGCAATTGCCATTATTATGAAAGCATTTGACTTTGAGCAATTGGTTGATAACTATAACAATGTGATTTATACACAGGCTTTTCAACCCTCTACAATCCTTTTCCCTGCGTATGATAGTGGCCAGTTTATTTATAATGACCTGGTAAAACAGCTGGATGCCGCGATAGCCCTAATAAGCAAAAGCGGGGCTTCAGCTACCAATCCGGGCACTTCCGATATTATTTACGGCGGTAACATGGCTAACTGGCAAATATTTGCCAATACCCTCAAATTGCGCCTGGCCATACGCCAAAGTAACTTAAGTACTAATGCTGCACAAGCAGATTTAGCCTCTACAGCGAGTATTGGTTACATAGGTGTTGCAACAGAAGCAGATTGCCAGCCCGGTTATACCAACGCTGCGGGCAAAGAAAATCCTTTTTACGCGGTATATGGATTTGACCAAAATGGCAACCCCGGGGAGGGTTATTTAACGCAAAGGTCGAATATAGTGGCATCCAACCTGATGAAAAGCCTTAACGACCCCAGGGATTCAGCTTACTATCAAATAGTCTCAGGGGCTATTACCGCCCTTCAATTGGGCAACCCGGCCAATCCGTCCAATGCGGTATCAAGCCCGCTTGGCCCCGGCTTATTAAAAAGCCCCACACAGGCATCTGTAATATTTTCAGCTTATGAATCTTTGTTTCTGCAGGCAGAGGCTGTAGCCCGGGGTTGGATACCAGGCTCCGCCAGCGCGTTTTATAATGCAGGCGTTACGGCGTCTTTCAATGCCGTTAACGCCCAGGGGTCAGTTGCTGCATACCTGGCTCAGCCAAGCGTAGCATACCCGGCATCTGGCACATTGGGGCAACAAGTTCAAGCGATAATAACTCAAAAATACATTTCGTTGAATAGCCTTTTTAACCTCGAGGCCTATAATGAATTCAGAAGAACAGGCTACCCGGTACTACCGCAAAACCCGGCTTCACAGGATCCTGCAGCAGTATCTCAAACGCTGCCTACAAGAATACCTTACCCGCTTAGCGAGCTGAATACCAACACAGCAAGCCTGACTGCGCAGGGCAACGTTAACATATTTACGTCAAAAATATTTTGGGCTAAATAAAACTTAAAAAAGATGAAAAAGATAATATATTCAATAATAACTGTACTTATAATTACGGCGGCTTTAAGCCTAAGCTCGTGCCTTAAAGACAGTAAGTATTACGTAAACCTATCGCAAGGAGCGCCATTGGTTGAATTACCACTTGAGGCACGTAACCTGGCGGGAAACCTGGTACCCGAAGCGCTGCCGATCTCATCAACACCGCAGGTTATACAGGTTGCAGTAAATTTAGCATATGCCAGTACTTTAAACACGCCGGTCACTGTTACATTGGCGCTTGATCCAACAGCGGTTACAACCTATAACCATGCCAATGGGTTGGATACCGGGGGTAACGTACCATACACTTTGCTGCCTGCTGCCGATTATTCCATTCCCAGTTACCAGGTTACAATACCTGCGGGCCAGCATTTGGTTTATCTTAATATAAATATTAATACAAGTTTGGTTGACCCTTCGGGACTCTTCATTTTACCAATAAAGATAGTTAATGGCGGAGGGCAGCAAATAAGTAATTATAATGAACTTCTTTTGGCCGTTGGGGCAAAAAATCAGTATGACGGGGTATATATTGTTACCGGTACGCTAAGTGACAATACAAGTTCTTCTATAACAGGCTCGTATCCGGAAACTGTTTACCTGGAAACTGCAAGCGCCACCGCCGATGGTTTTTACGATCCAAACATAGGCTTTGGGCATGCAATATCAACAAGTGCAGGCCCGAGCTATTACGCTTCATTCGCCCCGGTATTTACTTTTAGCGGTAGTACTATTACAGGTATTACCAATTATTACGGACAATATTCCGGGTCGCACTTACGGTCGGCGGTATTGGGCAGCGGGGTAAATAAATACACAACGGGGAGCCCTGGCCAGGCGGGTTCTGTATTCCAGGTTACGTATATTATGGACCAGGGAAATCCCGGCGTTCCGCGTACTACCTTCGTAGAAACCTTTACTTACCAGGGCCCCAGGCCATGATAGAAAATGGATAAAATAAATCAAGAGGCTGTCGCAAAAGGGCAGCCTCTTTTTTTTATTACCTTAATTTTATAATCGTACTTAATAGGTGTATGGTTGATTTCATCGAGATAATATGCTCCTGGCTGAAAAAAGGAATTACCGGTTCTCATTCAGGCATTATTGCCTGGCGCCTATTCTGTCTCAAAACAATAATACGAGTGTTCATGTTCATTTCACAACAACACACCAAATAAATTATACGTAAATATTTGATAATCAATAGTTCTATTTTTACATCCTGTTAAAAACCGGAAATAAACGTTTTGTAAAACCACAAAAATTTATGCCCATTAAGCAACAAAGCCCGTCCGTCAAATGGCGGGCAGGCTTCATCTCCTTGTGGCGAGAATGCAACGCAAAGGCCAAAAGTGGTGGCGTTCTCGTGCCCCGCTGACAAGTATGCGACATACTACACCGCTGATAACTAACAAACAATAGCATTATACACGTTTTTTGCTTTATACCTTTCTGACGCGAGGTACCACCAGCCTATTTTTTTGCCTTCGCGTTAAGGATAGTAGTGAAAAGCCCACAGCCACCATAAAATCAATAAAAAGGCCTTGATCTCATTGGGGCGAGGACTTGTAACGGAAAGCCTGACCCCTTTCTACCAAGGGGTAACGCCCAAATTATTTTAAACTACTTCATCCAAATGCCCACCGCACCCCCCTTTGTCACCCCCATGTTAAAATCACCACAATTAACACCCCAAACCCTGTGTACCGGCTTTATTACGTTAATCAAAACCCCTTTTTCATCTCATTTTCATAAAGCCCCGGTACTTTCGTTGTGTAAACGTTAGCAATATTCCCCATTTCCCCCAATTGATGAGGTTACAGCCAAAGTTTTCATCATAATATTTTTATACGGTATTTAAATTTATCAGCTTATGTTAGCTATAAAAACCTTAGCTCCAAAATCAGTTATTTTCAGGCGTGTTGTACGCCTGATGGGCAACCAGTTTGAAATTAGTGTAGTTGGCAGCGACCCGCATTGGGCCGATGAGCGTATTGATGATGCCATAGCCGAAATAAACCGTGTAGAAAAACTTTTGAGCACATTTAGCGATGATACCCCTATTAATGAAATAAACCGCAATGCCGGTATAAAACCGGTTAAAACAACAGGCGAAATATTCAGGCTTATTGACCGCTCGTTAAAAATATCTGAACTCACCCACGGTGCGTTTGATATTACTTACTATTCTGAAAAAGAGGCGGCCAGCGAAGGCAATGTTAAAACTGCTGTAAGGCAAATAAACTACCAGCACGTTGTACTTGATGCCCGGGAGCAAACCATTTTTTTGCAGGAGAAAGGCATGCGCATTGGTTTTGGCGCTAACATAAGGGGCTATGCCGCCGACAGGGCCAAATATATATTACAAATGCAGGGCGTAAGCAGCGGCGTTATAAATGCAGGCGGCGACCTGTTAACCTGGGGCGCAAACCCTGATAACGAGCCGTGGACAATTGCAACAGCAGATCCATCTCAAAAAACACTGCCCTTTGCCAATATCGAAGTTAGTAATATGGCCATTGCCACATCGGTAAATAAAGAGAAACATGCGGTGGTTATCAGCAAAAAATATGCAGGGGCCATTAACCCCCAAAAAGGATTTCCGGTGAGCGGCATTAAAAGTGTCAGTATTGTTAGCACCTGCGCCGAACTGGCCGATGCAATGGCAAGCCCGGTTATGTCAATGGGTATTAATGCGGGGCTGTACTTAATAAACCAGTTAAACCAACTGGCCTGTATTATTATAGATGACCATGATCGTATCTATACCTCAAAAGATATTAGTATAAATAATTAACATAAGTTTAATTTCACATTATTCGCCCCGGTGAATAAATAAAAGCTAAATTTAACTACTTGCCGGGCTTAAATAAGTGAGGCAGTATTAAGGTTATTAATAGTAATGTTTTAATAAACCCCAGTTATATAATTCATATCGGATTAGTGTTTTTATCATAAAACACATTTATGTAAATTGCATTTTATGATATTTTAGCGATGCTAATTAATTAAATGATTAAAGTTTAATTGAATGCTATTTGAATAGAATTTTAATATTTTCTCCTTTTCAATGATAAAGTGGTTTGCGTATATTGTAGTGTCGTTGTTATTTGCGCCATATTTATTATCCGCCGGAATAAAAAAACATCATTTTAATATTTTTTCCAATAGTTTGGAGGTAAGTTTGCCTTTGAAATATATGGTAGCTGATACCGTTATTACAAAAAATAATAAAAAACAGGAACAGGACGATAAAAAAAAGGTAAAGGAAGTAGCAAAAGCAAAAAAGCAACCCAAACCCGAAAAACTTGAACCTGCCGACAATACCGCCGGGGCAAAAACTAAACAAAAAACTAAAAGGCAGCGAAGACCCGAGGGATTGGAACGCCCGCCTGAAATACCAAGGAGAAATGGCAATTAAAAATTCAACATACAAATTATTGATTATTAATGAAATACCTTTTTGCAATACTTTTCCTGATAATTTGTAACACTGTAAATGCAGCTGCGTTAAGTCTGCGTTTGCCTTTTGACACAGTACACCATGCTTCTGCCGATACTGATACTGTGGTACGTAAGCAATCCTTATCCCTGCTGGTAAACTATGGCAGCGATATCCAGTTTTTTGGCCGCACAGGCCCGGTTAAATACCCTTACGCCAGCGGCGATGCCATTTATAATTTCAAATCAGGGGTTTTTGTTTATGGCTCAGCAGTGCAGGTTTTTGGCTATACCCCCGTTGTTGACGAAGTTGACCTGGGGGCCGGCTATTTGTACAAGTATTCAAAATCATTTACAGGCACTATTAGCTATACGCGGTTCATCTTCGCCGACGATGCTGCCGATGTAATAAAGTCTGCATCTTCAAACGATATTAATTTTAAGAATGCATACGACTGGAAATTTGCAAAATCAAGCGTTACTTTCGATTATCTTTTTGGTGATGCCAATGATTACTTTATAACACTGAACACAACGAAACACTTTGAAGCTAATTGGAGCATTTTTAATGATAATGATTATGTAACGATCGATCCCGCTATCAGCGTTATTTTTGGAACGCAAAATTTTGTGGGAAGATATTCATCAGAGCACCTCGACGGGTTAGACCGGGACAACTCCTATATACCTGGCCTTGACGTGCCACCCTCATTTTTGGATTACGATAATGGCCGGTTTAATGCCCTCAATTATAGCATTAAGCTGCCTATTGCGTACAATATGCCACATTATACTTTTGAAGCTTCATGGAAATATTCGATCCCGGTGAATGTTGAGGGCGCCCTTAAAAACAGGCACGAGATTTTTTTTAACCTCACCTTTTATTATCTATTTTTTAAATAAGATATGAACGTACTGATAATTGAAGATGAAAAGGGGCTTGCCGATGAACTGGAAATATTCCTGACCAACTATAATTATATGTGCGAGGTGTGCTTTACCGGCACTGCCGCATCCGAAAAGATAGGCGTAAACCTCTATGATTTTATTTTAATTGACCTGGGCCTACCCGACTATGATGGCCTTGAATTGCTAAAAGAAGCAAAAAAGACTAACCCCGAAGCCGTTTGTATCATATTGACTGCACGTGCCGAGGTTTATGACCGCGTAAAAGGGCTGGACCTTGGCGCTGATGATTACCTGCCCAAACCCTTTTCGTTATTGGAGCTACAAAGCAGGATGCAGGCCATAACCCGCAGAAAGTTTGGCTTAAAACAAAACCTGGTTGATCTGGGCGGCTTTTTAATAAACCTTACTGACCGTACCATCAGTTATTATAATACCGAGATCACTACGATAACAAAAAAAGAATTTGACCTGGTGGCCTATTTAATTTTGCATAAAAACCGTACGTTAACACGTTCGCAATTAAGCGAACATATTTGGGGAAGTATTATTAATGACGATTACGATTCCAATTATATCGATGCCCACATTAAAAATATCCGGAAGAAATTAAATGTACATGCCTCGCCGGATTGGCTCGAAACCGTGCGGGGCTTAGGTTATAAAATAAAAATAAACAATTGATAGAATTAAGAACCAAAGAATCAAGAACCAAGAGTCAAGAACCAAGAAAAAGAAAGAAAAGGTTTTGAGATCGCCTTAAAAGAGCAAATCGAAACCTGATTTAACTGTACAGTTCTTTTGTCCTGACTCTTGAGTCTTGGTTCTTGACTCTTGGTTGCTGGTTCTCTCATCCCAAACACTTAAGTATTTGAAACTTAAAACCAAACTTACGCTGTTTAATACCATTTCGAAACTGGTAATTGTAACCTTGTTTGTGCTGTTGTTGCCCGTCCTGATCAGGAATATTAACCAGAATTTTACCGATAATAAACTTCATAAACAAAAAAACAAGGTACTGCAGATTATAAAAGCATCCGGGATAAAAAACAACCTGTACGCCGCTTACTCCCCGCTTAAGGAAGAGTTTTACAGCCTCGACGAAGACTCATTAGATGAATCCCTTGATACCATAACCAACGAAAAACGTAAAATCGAAGGCGATACAATAGATTACCGTATACTCAGCTATAATTTTATAATTGATAAAAAGAACTACCTGCTCGAAATTGGCAAGAGTGTGGGCGCTATCGATGAAACAACAACGCCCCTGCAAAATATAGCTTTCGTGGTTTTGGTAGGTATGATATTGTTAACTATCATGGCCGACCTCGTATACAGTACTTACGTTTTAAGGCCTTTGGACCTGATTATCAAAACAAAACTAATTGCCCAAAAATTCCCAAATTTTGGCTCATATAATAAAGTAAAAACCTCAACTTCCGATTTCGAATACCTGGATATCAGTATCCATAAAATGATCGAAACCATTGAAAGTGCATTTCAAAAAGAGCGGGAGTTTATTTCAAATGCCTCGCACGAGTTGATGACGCCTATATCCATCCTGCAATCGAAGATTGAGAATATGTTTGAACGGGAGGATATTGTAGACGAGTTTAAAACGCGGCTGCTGGAGATGCAAAAAATATTGAACCGTTTAAAAAGCATAACCAAAACCCTGTTGCTGATATCGCAAATTGAAAATGAGCAATTTTTAAAAGAAGATAAAATTTCACTGAACAATTTACTCGGCGAAGTTTATGACGAGATATCGATACGCCTGCAGGATAAAAATATTAGCTACGGGGCCACCCTGCCGCAAGAATGGGTATTGGTTAATGTGAACAAGTTTTTATTATTCAACATGTTTTTCAACCTCATTAATAACGCCATAAAATATAACAACGAAAACGGCGCAATAAAAGTGGTTGCAAGCCGCGAGAGCAACAGCTTTGTGGTAAGTATAATCGATACCGGGATCGGCATCAGCGCTGAAGACATGCCTTATATTTTTAACAGGTTTAAAAAATTCAGGCAATCGCTGCAACAGGATAGTTTCGGCCTCGGGTTGCCAATCGTAAAATCAATAGCAGCCTTTCACCAGATAAAAATCGAAGTGATTTCTGAAAAAGACAAGGGAAGTACCTTTAAACTCATTTTTCCTGCTTTTCTAATTGAAATCTAATGTTACAAAAGTTGAAAATAGCACGTATAAGTATATAGATTTGCTGATGAAAGGTTACGAAACAAAAAATTAAAAATTATTAATAAATTGGAGGGGTTGGTTAAACCATTACAACACTTTTCGGTCTAATAGTTGTTTTTAAAATTATTTTAAGCCGCTTGTACTTAAAATTAAAAAAGATTGTTAATTAGTTATTCAATATATAATATGAAAAGGATTTATAAATACGCATCGGGGTTGTTTTTAACCGGGATGCTTTCGGTGTTGATGATCACTACAGCCAGCGCTCAGCGCGGTGGCAGCCACGGCGGCGGCGGCGGTTTTCACTCAAGCGGTGGGATTGGTTTCCGCGGCAGCAATGGCCTCAGTTCAGGTTTCCATGGCGCAAGCAGCTTTAGGGCTGGGGTTGGCTATAGGGCAGGTGTTGGCTATTTTGCCGGCCGGGGCTACCATGGCGGCGCATTTTACAGGCCTGGGTTTGGCTACTACGGGTATCCGCACATCGGGTTTTATTTAGGCATTTTGCCATTTGGCTATTACCCATTCTATTGGGGCTCGTCTTTATACTATTATTACGGTGGTGTTTTTTACAGCCCTTATGATAATGGTGGTTACCAGGTTACGGCCCCGCCAATAGGGGCAGGCGTTCCGAGTTTACCGGACAATGCCCAGCCAATCAAAATCGATGGTGTGCAGTACTACGAAGTTGACGGTGTTTATTATAAAGAAACCGTTGATGACAAGGGTAAAAAAATATATGTGGTTGCCGGCAGGGATGGCGTGTTAAATACAGGTGATAACGTAACAGACCCTAACGCTACTGTAGCGTATCCAAAAGTTGGCGATTTAGTAAACCAGTTACCTGACGATTGCCGCAAAGTGATTCTGAATGGTAAAAAGTATTATGTATCGCCTGATGGCATCTATTACGAAAAGGTAACCGATCCGAACGGCAACCCGGCTTATCGCATAGCAAGCCTGCCCGAAGACGACAAAGGCGCTTAATTGCCGCATAACTAATATTACTAAGCCCTCCGGATATCTCCGCGGGGCTTTTTTTATGCATATTCCTTAAAACTATTTGTTATCAATTAATTAAACATTATTTTTGGATATGATAAAAAGATCAGGAGCAATTGTTTTATCCGTACTGTACCTTGTTACAGCGATGGGCTTTGCGCTTAATCTTCATTTTTGCTGCGACCAGGTTACTTCGGTAAAGATAAATGTGCCTGTTAAAAACGGCGCCATGCTTTCGAAATGCAAATCGAAATGTTGCAGCAATAAACGTTTAGACATAAAGGTTAAAGACGCCCACCAGGGGCAATGGCAAACATTCAGGTTAAAAACCTTTTCGTTTGTAGTACCAAAACTGCCTTTCAATAATTTTTCGATAGCCCAAATTGGTTTGGCACGAAACTATTTGGACAAAACACCCCCGGAACCACCTCCCGGCAACATCAGCGCCTTTTTAAAATATCAAACTTTCCGTATCTGATCATTATTAATCAACTGCTTTTTACATGCAGTTAAAATTTAAATGTTCTATTTTTTATGATTAATTAATGATTCCAATGAAAGCACTAAAAATATTTTTGATCCTGCTATTATTAACTTCAGGTATAGCCAAAGCTCAATTTACAAAAGCCGAATTGCAGGTAAGCGGCCTAACCTGCGCACTATGCGCCAAATCAACCGAAAAATCACTACGGGCACTACCATTTATCAGCGATGTAAAACCCGACCTGATGCGCAATATATTTGTTATCACTTTTAAAAACGGTCAACCGGTAAATTTTGATGAGATCAACAAAAAAGTACAGGATGCCGGGTTCTTTGTTAATAGCCTCAAAGCCACTTTTAATTTCGATAACGTAAAGCTTGCCAATAATTATTTTAGTTATGGCGGCGACACTTTCGATGTAGTTAACGGCGCCGATAAGCCATTAAGCGGTGAGGTTGCCGTAACAATAGTTGATAAAGGGTTTGCGCCAAGGTCGGTTTCTAAAAAATACCTCGGCCAGGTAACTGCTGCGGCGCCTGCAAATTCAGGGCGTGTTTATCATGTAGCTATATAAACTTCAAAGCTATAGTTATGAAGCATTTATTAATGGCTATCGGCCTGCTGGCTGTTGCATGCCCTGTGTTTTCGCAGGAGCTATATGTAAACACGGAGCCCGCCAGCAATATGGCCACCAATTCATTAGGTATCAGGGTAGAAAACCAGGGCTTTTTTAATCCAACTTATAAAAACCGCAGTACGCTTGAAGTTATGTATGGGGCAAGCCGGCATTTAATGGTGCATGGCTCGTTGTACATGTCTGATTATTATCAGAACCAGCAGCATTTTGAAGGCGGCAGCGTTTATGCCAAATACCGTTTTTTATCTATAGATTCGGTGCAAAAGCATTTCCGCGGGGCATTTTTTGCAAAGCTGTCAAGCATCGATAACCCCATACCCAACCAGGAGATCAGCCTTGAGGGCGATAATTCAGGTTTACAAACCGGCGTAGTTTTTACGCAGCTTTTGCATAAGCTGGCTTTATCAGGCTCGATAAGTTACCTCCATGCCTGGGACAATGCCGGGGGTTATGAACTGCCCGATGGTCATGCAAAAGACGCTATAGCCTATACTTTATCGTCGGGCTACCTGACACTGCCAAAAGCTTACAAAGATTACGACCAGCTAAATGTTAACCTGTATGCCGAATTATTAGGCAAAACAAACCCCGGCTACGGCCAAAGCTACCTTGACGCGGCGCCGGCCATCCAATTGATATTTAACACCCTGGTACGGGTCGATTTTTCGTACAGGATACCGCTATACAATTCGATGATCCGCAACACAGACTATATGTACCTGGTGAGGGTGGAGTATAATTTGTTTAATTTGTAGCATTGAAAGACTTACGAAGTTTTAAAAACTTCGTAAGTCTTCGGTTTACCCCAGCCCATTCTTCTCAAAATACTTCTTAACCAGCAAATTAATAAACCGCTTTAAATACGTTTCATTTAAAAATGTATTCGACCAGTTATCAAACCGCTGGCATTGGATACCGAGGTAGAAAAAGTAAAGGCTAACACCAAGCATCGGGATGATCCGCTTTTCTTCATCACAGATTAGCGTTATACTTTCATATCCTTTTAAAAATGCTTGGGTTTTTAATTTACATTCGGTTTCGTCTTTTTCGGTACTGTTAAGCTGTAAAATGTAATAGGCAATATCATAACAAAGCATGCCGTTCCCGCAAAAGTCAAAATCAAACAGTGTGATTTCGGCCCTGTTAAAAATTGCCATGTTATCAAACCAGATATCAAGATGAACAGCGCCTTGCCGTATTTCGGCAGTATCAAACTTTCCAAATTCCCGTAACAAATATTGCTGTGCCGATAGCATAAAGTCCATTTCGGGATTGCCGGGAGGCAGAAACCTTTTTATCTGTTCAAACGAATCCGCCAAAACTACATTCGGTGTATAGGTAACCCTTTCCAGTTTCAACCCAAGGGTAACCTTGTGCATTGCAGCCATAATTTCGCCGGCTTTATAATGTAGTTCCGGTGAAAAATTGAGCAACTTTTCGCCTTTGGCAAACGTGAATAAAACTCCATACCGGATGCCTTCCGGCGCGTTTAGTTGCTGGATGTATGCACCTTCAATATTTGCTAAGGGATAAGAAACCGGGATGTTATTTTCTTTTAACAGGTTAAGCAGCTTTATTTCTTCGTTGATCTCATTTTCTGTCCTCCAGTTTAAGCTGTAAACCCTGAAAACGTATTTGTCTTCGCCGTTTGTAATAAGGTAACTATCATTAATGCCGGTTTTTAATAAACTACAGGTGGCGTTTGCAAGGTTATATTTTTCCTGCACAAAGCTGGCTAAATGTATTGGCGAAAGGGTGGAATTGGTTACAGGAAAAGGTCTCAATTGGAAATGATAAGAAATAGATCGGGTAAATTACTTATTAGAAAACTTTGTTTTCATTAAATGTGTAAGATGGCGCCAGGGTGAAACCAATTGGCGCAAACATTTTACAAATAGTGCCCTTTTAAAGAATAGGCATTTAAAATATCATTATCGAAGCTATAAATTATACGGTGTTCATAGTCAATTCGTCTTGACCATTTTCCCGATAATTCATATTTTAATGGTTCAGGTTTTCCAATTCCTTCAAAAGGAGTTTCACGAATAGATTGAAGCAAAGCTTCGATTTTTTTCTGAATACCAATATTTCCGCTTTTCTTCCAATCATTAAGTTGAGCTAAAGCTTTAGGCGTAAATACTACTTCCATAAATTATCGATATCCACCTTAACGCCTTTACCTGCCTTAAGGTCTTCATCGCCCTGTCGTATCATTTCAACAAATTCAGGGTTATATTGCGATTTCTCATCCTCAAAAGAAATCTTAAAAGCTTTCATAAATGCCTTCATGGCATCTAATTGTTCCTTACTATCAGGATGGACTATTAGTGTTTCCATAATACAAATTTAATTAAATTTGATCAAAAACCTGATTAAGCAAGTAAGATTTAAATTTCCAAAGGCTGATAAACCCTTTTGATATTAATTTCTTAAATTTTGATTAATGACAACTCAATTCATTACAAACGCTAAAGGCGAGAAAACTGCCGCGATAGTTCCTATCGGTGAATATGAAGATTTATTGCATGTGAATTTAGAATTAACCGATGAATATAAATTAATGATCGATAAGATGCTCGAAGAGGAAAATAACGGGAAAGCCGGATACGTATCATATAAATACATTAAAGATAAGTTTAAGCGTCAATGATTCTACGAATTTATTTTCAGGGTTCAGCCTGGAAATATTTTCTTATCAAACCACTCACTTAATCAACCTAATCAACTACTCACTATTCGCCAATTCAATAATTAATCCTAATTTAGTGTCGTAATTACAGTTATTACCTAAATAAACCCGTTATGCTAATTTATAAAGCTTTTTTACCAAAGGCGGCAAGGTTGTTTTGCCTGTCTGTTGCCGCATTGTTGTTTACCTTAAAAGGTTTTGGGCAGGATGGCCGTTCCGTTGTCAATTTTGATAAAGACTGGCGTTTTAACCTGGGCGATGTAAAAGATGGTGAAAAAACAAGCCTCAATGATGTCAATTGGCGCTTACTCAACCTGCCGCACGATTGGAGTATCGAAGGTAAATTCAGCAAAGATAACCCTGCCACGCCAGAAGGCGGCGCATTGCCGGGCGGCATTGGCTGGTACCGTAAAACATTTACCTTGCCTGCATCATCCAAAAACAAATTGGTTTATATTGATTTTGATGGCGTTTACCAAAAAAGCGATGTCTGGGTAAACGGTCATCACCTTGGTTTCAGGCCAAATGGATATATATCATTCAGGTATGGGCTTACGCCGTATTTGAACTTTGGCGGCGCAAATACTATTGCCGTTAAGGTTGACAATTCAGTTCAGCCAAATTCACGCTGGTATTCGGGTTCGGGTATTTATCGGAATGTTTGGCTCGTAACTACTAACAAAGTGGCAGTTGACCATTGGGGAACTTATGTTACCACACCAATTATTAACGATCGGTTTGCAACCGTTAATTTAAACATACAGCTGCGTAACTATACAGGAAAAAAACAAAGTATAAATGTTACATCTTCCATTGTAGATGCAAATGGCAAAGTGGTGTCAACGCTTGCATCGCCGTTAAAAATTAAAGATACCATCGACCAGCTAACACAAAATATTACCGTTAGGAGTCCCAAATTATGGTCGGTAAAAGTACCTTATTTATATAAAGTGGTTACCAAAGTTTCCGGCGCTGGTATAAATGATACTTACACTACCCCGCTTGGTATCCGTTACTTTAATTTTGATGCTGATAAAGGCTTTTCCCTCAACGGAAAGTACATGAAAATATTAGGTGTGTGCGATCACCACGACCTGGGCAGCCTTGGCTCTGCTATAAATACCCGCGCACTGGAGCGCCAGCTGCAAATACTGAAAGCTATGGGTTGCAATGGTATCCGTACATCGCACAATCCGCCAGCACCTGAGTTACTTGATCTTTGCGACAAAATGGGTTTCATAGTTATGGACGAGGCCTTTGATTGCTGGGAATG
>JABDCF010000026.1 GCA_013288235.1 Bacteroidota bacterium
ATTGACGGTATTGTTGGGGCTGATTTGGATTAAAAGTTGACTGCCTTGGTTGTAATTTTCCACTTTGCAAATCGTGATTGAAATTAGCCTCCCGATTTATCCCGGTAACATTCTGAGGCCTTTGGATCGGTTTTATCCCGGAATAAACGTTTTGCGGACGCGCAGCATAAGGCGAGGGGCTATTCAAATTTGCCTTATAAATAGTTATGTCCCTGCCGCTTTGAACAGAATTACCCGGCCGGCCTAATTCCCTAATATGATATTTTTCTACCGGGTTATGAGTGACCCTCTCTACATCAGCAGATGAAGGGCCAAAGTTATAACGTGAGCGCGTGGTATTAACGGTATAATTGTTAATTATAGTGGTTTGCCTTATATAGGTTACGTTATTCTCAGGGCCGTGCCAATAATTTGAATATCCGGAATTGTAAAGGTGTGCCGGCCCTACAAAAACCCACCATGTATCGGGGCACCCGTTACTTACACCAGCGCTCAAACCTGGCGACAAAGGCGCCCATCCACAAGCCTGGTCTCCAAAGCGCCAGGTAACCCATGCCGGTGCCCATTCATAACCGGGGACCCAAACCCAATTATAATAGGAGTTATACGTCCAACGGCCATAGTGATAACAGGCCCATCCCCATGGCTCATCAGATACCCACGTATTACCATCATCGGTCATCGCCCAATGTCCATCGGTAAAGTATGGGCGAAAATCAGGGCTTACATTTGGCACAAATACATCCCCGTATTGCGGGTCTTCTACCCATTGTCCGTAAGGTGACAATTCATCGTAAAATGCCTGGAAAGAAACATCAGTCGGCGGTGACGGACTGTCTGTATTCTTTTTTTCCTCCCATCTTACATTTGAACTGCCCTGAATATTAAGTGTTGTTGCATTTTCATCCGTAATTGTTACGTGATATGATTTATAGAAATTATTTCCGCCCTTTATTTCAATATCGTGAGCACCAACACTAAGCTGATAATTTGATAAAGGGATGTTTCCAACCATATTAGTGTCGATATAAACTTGTGGATCCTGCAAAGAATTGTCAGCAGAATTAACGAACAGGTAGCCGTGTTTAGGGGGCAATATGCGCACTATATGCTGAACTCCAGTGTCGCTTGCTAACACACCAAATTTTAGGGGTTGGTAATTGGGGGCAGTTATTTCAACAACGTGATTCCCAGAAGTGGTTTCTATTTTATTGCCATCATTAACTATAATTTTCCCGTCGATATTAATATCTGCATTATTGGGCGTTACATCAAAAAGGAAATAGGGTTTAGTGCTATCGGTTGTCTTTTCAACTTCTTCATCAGGTATAATTTTTGCAAGATTTTGTTTGTCTAAAACACCTTCCTTGTGATTTTGAATACTGTAGATTTTGGGCTTCAAACCGTTTTCCGGATTGAAATTTATATAGAAATCAACCTTTTTATCTGCACCTTTTACATTTTTTATATCGACCCTTTGATTGATGTAAGCAATTAAATAATAATAATTATCTGTGCTGTTATAATAGATATCACTTAAAGTAATGTCTTCATTAAATCCAATTTTCTCTATCTTATCCGATAAAACCGATATCGATTTGAGGTAATCTTTGATATTAAGGTTATCTTGAGATATTTCAGGAATGTTATTGTCAACTACAACCTTTGGATTTCTAAAACAATCCTGCTGTATCAGGTCAATTAAGTTGTTTTGGTCTGCTGAGCTATCAATGTTTTCACCCGTTATCGATTTTATGTCGAAATAGTAATTTTTTATAATTGTTTTGCATTCCTCTTTAACAAGGTTTGCCGCTCGTTCAGACAATAAGGGAGGGCTTGTGGGTTTAATTTCAGCTAACGCGGTAAAAAAAGTTAAGAGATAGCATATTACGAATAAATAAAACAAGTTAGGTTTCATTTCCAGAGATTTAGGTTTATTTACAGGTTATTCATAAAGTGGTTCTTTATATAATCATGTTTTTCTGTTTCGGTCATTTTTTTTATTGAAGAGATCAGCCACCCGGAGTTATAGTCACTTCGGTTAAAATTTTTGACAGTAAACTCCCATCCCTTCACCTGGAGAAATTGGAAGTCAACAAAATTTATCTGATTAAACTTTAAAATTCCACTTTTAACCATGATCAAGAATGCACTTAAATAATCAGCACGGTAACTGTCTGAAGTATATTGAAATATGCTATTTCTTTTTATTAATGCTTTAGATAATTCCGAAAAGCCAACTTCATGATCCATAGGATTTATAAAAGTTATATTTCTATTAGCCTTGGTAGGAGCGGGGAAAATATCGCTTTTCACATCAAAAATTACCCATCGGTAGCTGCTGTCCAATCCTGCTTCTGGTTTTAAAATGATGTCGATGAGGCAGTTCTTGTTCAGATAGCTAAATGAACAATGAGAAATTGCATACCAATTTTCATCATAAAAGCCTAAATGAACTTCGTTCGAATCGTTACTTACAAGGTTTAAGAAATTCAATGTTTCGGGACTGTGGGACAACCCAGTGTCTTTAAGATTAATTAAGGCAATTATGTTTCTTGCCCTTGTCGACTTTAAGTTATTAGCAAACTTTACGGGTTCTTTATAATTAAAACGGTCAAAAAATTCAGCTATTTGTTTATCTTCAAAATCAAATCTTTGAAGCATAATTGAATCCATACCAAAGGTTATCTGGCCTTTACCCAAATCTATAAAAATGAAAAAAGCGACAAAAACCAGAAAGAGGTGCTTAACCATGGGTAGTTTCCTCCACTTTTATATCGCCAAGTTTTAGTACATACTTGTTAGTTTTACTATCTCCGTTGAGAAGGTCCAGTTTTTTAAGTACTATAATAATATGACGCTTCGTTACATCAGTATAATTACCCATTTCATTATTGCTTCTTCCTTCAAATTTTTGGAGAAAAGTCGCTGATCCATAATAATACCCATTGGGGCCCTTTACAAATTGAGTCCCAAGGTAAATTTTATACCATGTGATTTTTACGGAAAGATAAGGGAGTAGCTTTAGCCTTGCCAAATATCCCCCTATTGGATAAATATGCGTTTTATTTGATGAGAGGCTACTAATTTCAATGGTAGTTGTATCCGAGATAAATAAATCCAATGCTAATTCGATCGCATCATTTTTTTTATCAAGACTGTTTTTTTTATTGGCTATAACCTGTACAAATTTTTCGAGGTCGTTAATGGTTTTTATTGCCTGTTCTCTAAAGCCATCAAGCTGTTCCTGAGACAACGTTTTAACACCGTCCTCGCTCATTTGTTGAGCGAAAGCATTAGGAACAATTGTGAAAGAAAAAAGCACAAAAATAACAGATACTTTGTGTGTTATTTTATTTTTCAGAAACATAGATTTCGAATATTTTCCCATCTTCAATTTTTTTATCCACAATGTTCACTTTCCTATTTGTCATGCTGATTGTTTTAACATATTTATTTATTGCAATTCCAGTTGAAGTTTCCTGACTGCTATTTACAAATATCACCTCGGCATTTGGTGATGTGAAAAATTGGAGGATTTTTTCACGTATGCCGCTTTTTGATTCATAGGTGATATTAGGGTTTGCCAGTTCAAGAAAATATTCTTCTAAGCTGCCCGTTGGGGCATGTTCCTTTTTTTTCTTTGTTAAAGCTTTTTGCGCAGTTTGCTTCGTAATTGTAACCGATGACGTTTTTGATGTTGTGGTTGTATCTGCCAGAGTGGTTTGTTTTTCCATTACTACTTTGGGAGTATCATAAAAAATTACAAACCTTTTAGGTAGTTCATTTTTTGCGATAAGCGTATTTTTGATGTCTTTTATAATTGAATCTTGGTTACTCGAATCTTTACCAATTCGTAAAGTATAGCTGATGTCATCCGATGTCGTCGAAAAGTTGTAAGATGATTTCGAACTTGACAAGTGAGATAGATAACTTCCAATTTGTAAAGTTGGAAGATTTGCGCTCAAGTCGTCTTTTAAATTGTTGTAGTCGTATGTTCCGAATTTCTTTCTTAAGCCATTTGCTGTTTCCGTCGGAATTTCAAAAACAGAGACAGAGTCTTTATTTAAGTCAAGCCTGAAAAAAGTAACCTTTGGAACAAAAGGCAGCTTCCCTCCCTCGATTGGTTGAATAAAACTCTTTACAGCCGAAGGCATAGGGTCTGATGGATTATCTGAAATGTTTTTTTCGAAGACAGGGCTAACATTTATTTGCTGTGTACCATCGATCTGTGTTTTGCTTGAATCGCCGCAAGAAGAAAGTACGATTATTCCCAAAAACGTTAATTTGAAATAATATTTCATTTTAATTGGCTATTAATGAATTTTAAATATCTGATGCTTTAAACATTCTAAGGCGATAATGCTACCTTGTTGATCTGTTTGTCCTCCGGTAAACAGAACAATGTCCTCGTCTTTTAAAATGCCATTTGTTTCAATTTCATAAGTGTAAATTTTCTGATTGTTGACCTCTATTTCTTCAATAAAAGAAATAGAGTGTTCGCCGACTTTCATTTTATTATTGTCTATTTTCAGTTTAATTTCGGAATCAAAAACAGATTTAGGTGACGGCACTCTAACGGAATGTCGAATATTCTCCTCCGGGATTGTTTTTTCATCAGCCTTAACTTTATCTTCTGACCATTGAGAATGCTGTTTTCTGAATTTTTTAGCGGTATTAAATTCCGCTAAAAAATATCCGGTATGGGCGATGTGAATATAGATTACAATTAAATAAAGTAGAGACATAATAAGATAAAAAATCATATTGAATGTGCCTAATAGTAAAATGGCTGTAATTTTGAAGAGAGCACTCAGTACAATTAATGTAACGCCGGCGACCTGAAAAATGACACCTTTTTTTAATTCTTCTCTCAGTCCTTCCTGCACGCCTCTATCTTTTTGCAAGACAATTTTATTTCTAATTAGGCATTTTGCACCAACATTTTTATGAAACCAATTAGCACCAACCCAATCAAAAAAAACAAATAGGGCAACTGCAATAATGGAGGAAACTAAATAAACACCATGTTTGGTAATCCCTCCATAAAGTGTTAAAGCAACTGCTGCTCCTTCAATGCAAACAGCAAGTATCACCCACGCTGTATCCTTTTCATAGTCGATAGTGTTATAGAATCCAGGAAGAGAATATATAATAGGTTTCTTTCTAGTGGCTAACCAAGCTTTTCTTGCATCGTCATTGGGCTCGAATTTAAAACGATTATTTAGTTCAGGCATAAGATAATAATTTAGGTATATTTTGTGATTTAGAAACGGTTCAAGAAAATATTTCCTTGGGCAAATGCAATTAAATAATAATATTTTGAAAATCAAATACTTATGTAAAATATTTATTACTTAATTTTACATTAAATATTACTTAATAATAAATACTGCTGTATTAATTATTTATATATTTAGTTTTTAGGATATATTTTATTAAAATAAAAAAATGCATCAATCGATGACTTTGGATACAATATGCATTCAATCTACGACTACATCAAAATTCCTTCAACCAATGCCTCTAACCTTGCTATTTTGTCGAGTATTTAGCGTAGTTCAAATTTGTAGGGCGACGGTTATAAATGCCCTCACTTCTTCCCACTCTTCAAATAACTTTCAGAATAGTAACCGATCCGCGTTCCTATTTTGGAGTTGCAGATAACCCAATCTCCCACATCGTAGCAACTGATATACAATTTGTCGCCGGTTTTAATGTTTTTAATTACGCGGTTTACGCTCACGCAAATTTTCACACTTTTTTATTTCCAAAAAATAGAACGACTGATTATCAATATATTAGATTAAAAAAATCTGCAGTGCTATTGCGAAATGAACGCTCATGAACATCTTTTTGCCTGGTTTAACCCAGTGTAGGTCACTTAGAAAAATTTGTCCGTAGCCTGAACGGGTCCATGTTGGTGTTTATTTCAAATATGTAATTGGCTGATAAACAGCAACAAGCATTTTTGTCGAAATGGTAAAATGCAATTGACTGATAATCAGGTATTAACAAACTTTAAAAAAAGTGCAATTGTGAAGTGAACGCTCTTGTTTTTGCAACGTGCTGATAAAAAGCTATTTACGAAATGTAAACATTGTACTCTTTAGTCCTTCTTGCTACCAATGCCTGCAAAACATTGCCCCCGGCTTTATCCCACATCAGGAAGGCCTGGAGGAGGGTATTGTCCGTTATATTCTGGTTAACCAGCTTCAACACCGTAGAGCCTTTAAAACCCGCAATGCCAATGTTATAACAAAAAGAAAACAAAGCATTAAACTGGTTTTGATTTAGCACAGGCACCGTGGCAAAATGCACTGCCGAGGCATAGGGTTGCGCTATCTGGATAAAATAATCATCGGCCTGTTGCTGGGTTATCGGCGGATCCTGCATGGTTACGGCAGCGCTTGAGTCGGGGTAGTAAGTCATGCCGATACCGATGGTGGGGATACCAACCTGGTCTAAATAGGGGTGTAGTACGCAGCCTTCAAATTGTGTGATGAGGGTTAATCCTGCCTGGTCTAATTGGGTGATTGCCATGATATTGGGGTTAGGTTATTTTATGAGTAAATATACTATTTTCTTAAAAACAAAAAAGGCCTGGGGAAATTTCCCAAGCCCTTACGGTTAAACAATGTGATATTTTTACCCCCTCTGTCTCCTTCGTCGACATCTCCCCCTAAGCGTAGGGGGAGAAAGGCAGGGGTGTCTTATTCGCCTGACGCATGTTCATGCACATGCTCTTCGCGGAAGAGTTTGGCGCTGAAATAGTCGTTGTTCATCAGGCTAATGTTAGTCATTTTTATTTCTTTAGGACATTCGGCTTCGCAGGCGCCGGTGTTGGTGCAATTGCCAAAACCCTCGGCGTCCATTTGGGCAACCATGGCCTGCACGCGACTCCAGCGCTCAGGCTGTCCCTGCGGCAGCATAGCAAGTTGTGATACCTTTGCCGATACAAACAGCATAGCCGAAGCGTTTTTACAGGCCGCCACACAAGCTCCGCAGCCAATGCAGGTAGCCGAGTTGAAAGCCTCGTCGGCAATTACCTTCGGGATAGGAATAGCATTTGCATCGATAGTGACACCGGTATTTACCGAAACAAAGCCGCCGGCCTGTTGTATCCTGTCGAAAGATGAACGGTCGACCGCCAGATCCTTTATCACCGGGAAGGCAGCAGCGCGCCAAGGCTCAATCACAATGGTTTCGCCATCGTGGAAGGTACGCATATGCAGCTGGCAGGTAGTAATGGCATTTTTCGGTCCATGCGGGTGACCGTTGATATACAACGAGCACATCCCGCAAATACCTTCGCGGCAATCATGGTCGAAATGTATAGGCTCATCACCTTTAAGGATCAGGCTTTCGTTCACCACATCCAGCATTTCAAGGAATGACATATCCGGTGAAATGCGTTCAGCCTTATAAGTCACAAAAGCGCCTTTAACATCTGCATTTTTTTGACGCCATACTTTAAGCGTCAGGTTCATATTATTATTTTCCATATGGAAATATTTGAATTGCTACTTTTTTGTTTTGTCATTGCGAGGCACGAAGCAATCTCGTCGTCGTGCATCTGCGCCAATGTCGCTCGCATGGTTTACTCACCCGGTCTTCGCTTCGCTCGACCACCCTCTCTTCGGCAAGCCGGAAAGAGGGAAGGATTAATGCTTCGTCTCCACAAATTTTACACCTTTTCCCCAAACCCCGGACAATACTTATTTGTGTCCTCAATCAAAAAACCTTGCTCCAGGTCAATATCATTTTTACGTTTGTAGCTGCCCCATTTAAATGTTTTCTCAAAAAATGGCAGCCACTTACTGTCTTTTATTGCCTGGTAAAAATATACTTCGTGCTCTTTTTCTTTTAAGCTCATTTCATATAAAACCTCGTCATGGGCTGTTATATTCAATGCGTTAAAAAGCCTTTTCATTCGCACATACTCACAAACGTTGCCGCTTTCCAAATTCCCGGCAAAGTAAAATGGCATAAACCAGCCGATTATATAACAGCTTGCGCTGATATTTTTACCGATTATATAGTACTTTAACTCGTACCATTTTGAAACGGGCACCTGGTATAGGTTCATCAGTTTTAAAACTTCTGCCCTGTGGTTCCATTCGTCCGTTTCAATTTGTTTTATGGCCCTTTTTTCTTCTTTATCTTTTACCGATCCTGCGTGGCCCTGGTATGCAAAAGCCGCCGCTTTTTCGGCCGAATATGCCTGCTTTAATAAGTTGATCAATACAGCATCATTAAGCAGCATATTTCGGTCTTGGTTGATTAAGTTCATTGGGTTGATTAAGTGAGTGGTCGAAATTTTCTAAACTTAATCAACCCAATCAACCATTCACTATTTATAACTCCTTTGTGTTAAATGTACAAATTCAAAATCCAGCGCTTCTTTATTCAATACTTCGGGTTGGTTATCGCCTTTGTATTCCCAGGCGGCAACGAAAGCAAAATGCTCGTCATCGCGTAAAGCTTCACCTTCCGGTGTTTGCGACTCCAACCTAAAATGCCCGCCGCACGATTCTTTGCGCATCAGGGCATCGTCAACCATCAGTTCGCCAAGCTCCAAAAAGTCGGCTACGCGGCCTGCTTTTTCAAGGGCAGGGTTCACTTCTTCATTCTCGCCTACAACAAGGGCATTTTTCCAGAAATCGGCGCGTAATGCCTGTATCAGGCCTTTCGCTTTTGTTAAGCCTTCTTCGGTACGCGCCATGCCGCAGTATTCCCACATAATGTGGCCAAGATCGCGGTGGTATTCGTTTACCGTTTTGGTGCCTTTAAGGGCAAGCAACTTGTTAATGCGGGCAATAACATCCTGTTTTGTTTGCTCAA
Organism: Bacteroidota bacterium; assembly: GCA_013288235.1. Classification (GTDB taxonomy): domain Bacteria; phylum Bacteroidota; class Bacteroidia; order Sphingobacteriales; family Sphingobacteriaceae; genus Mucilaginibacter. The sequence goes on from JABDCF010000026.1 coordinate 8,845, forward strand.
AAGCGGGGTGTTTCCCATCAACAGGTTTCGGGCCTATTTGGGCAAGATAATCGCCTAAAGTATAAGGGATCACAAAATAACCATCAGCAAGCCCCTGCATTAGTGCAGATGCACCGAGGCGGTTAGCACCGTGATCGCTGAAATTACATTCGCCCAAAGCATATAAGCCGGGTACATTGGTACTCAAATTATAATCAACCCATAGGCCACCCATGGTATAGTGTACGGCCGGGTAAATACGCATAGGTTGTTTGTAGGGGTCCTCATCGGTAATTTGATAGTACATATCAAACAGGTTACCGTATTTGGCTGCTACTGCATCCTTACCTAAGCGGTGTATCGCATCGGCAAAGTCAAGGAATACGGCAAAACCCGATCCGCCTACGCCGCGGCCTTCATCAACCATTTCTTTTGCGTTGCGCGATGCCACATCACGCGGTACAAGGTTACCGAAGGATGGATATTTCCTTTCTAAAAAGTAATCGCGGTCGTCCTCTTTTACCTGGTCGGCTTTGATAGTGCCTTTGCGTAGTTGCTCAGCTATTTCAACCGTTTTTGGCGCCCAAACCCTTCCATCATTACGTAACGACTCCGACATCAGCGTAAGCTTGGACTGATGGTCGCCCGTTACCGGGATACAGGTTGGGTGTATTTGTGTATAGCATGGATTTGCGAAAAAAGCACCGCGTTTATGCGCCCGCCATGCCGCAGTAACATTGGAGCCGATGGCATTTGTCGACAAATAAAACACGTTGCCATAACCGCCGGTTGCCAATAATACAGCATGGCCGGTATGGGTATCTATTTCGCCGGTTATTAAATTACGGGTAACAATACCTTTTGCATGACCGTCAACAGTCACTACATCAAGCATTTCGGAGCGGGTGTACATTTTAACTTTGCCAAGATGTATCTGGCGGTTTAATGCGGAGTAAGCGCCTAATAAAAGCTGCTGCCCGGTTTGTCCCCCTGGCATAAAATGTACGCGATACCTGCGAACCCCCAAAAGAGCGGTTATCAAGCAAGCCGCCGTACTCGCGGGCAAATGGTACGCCCTGTGCCACACATTGGTCGATAATATTTACCGAAACTTCGGCGAGGCGGTAAACGTTGCCTTCACGGGCACGGTAGTCGCCGCCTTTTATGGTATCGTAAAACAGGCGGTAAACGCTGTCGCCATCATTTTGGTAGTTTTTAGCAGCATTAATCCCGCCCTGCGCAGCAATAGAGTGCGCACGGCGCGGGCTATCCTGGAAACAAAATGCCTTTACATTATACCCAAGCTCAGCCAACGATGCTGCAGCAGCCCCCCCGGCCAGACCGGTGCCAACCACTATCACATCGTATTTACGCTTATTGGCCGGGTTAACCAACTTTAAGTTAAATTTATGCTTGCTCCATTTTTCGGCTAATGGGCCGGCGGGAATTTTAGCGTCTAAAGTCATGTCTTTTTATTTACGATTTTAGATTTACGGGTTACGATTTGGGATTTTTTGAATTTAACAATTCGTAAATCTGAAATCGTAATTCATAAATCATTCTATCTGCTTTGTATATAATAAACTATCGGCATCAGGGCAAACCCTATCGGGATAATTACCGCGAACAGCCAGGTGCCTATAAAATAAACTATCGGCGTATATTTTCGATGTACCCATCCCAACGTGCGAAATGCACTCTGGAAACCATGCAGTAAATGGAACGACACCGCGAACATGGCGATCACATAAAATATCACGTATAGTAAATTTGTAAAACTACTTGCCACACGTGCATGCAGATCTTTCACCCGCACAATTTCGAAGTTATTTTCGGTAGATACCGATTTTTCGAAATTGGGGGATGTTGGTACATAATCAACCGACTGTGTTTTGTCTGTTGCAAGGTCGGTGCGGTATTCTTTAAAGCCAATTTTACTGGTGAATTTATAGTTGTACCAAAAATCGCCCATGTGGATCACGAGGAACAAAAACAAGATAGAACCCAGTAAGCCCATGTTTTTTGACGACCATGTAGCCGGCGATTTATTTACATGCGCATAGCCAACCGGGCGTGCCTTGCGGTTTTTAATAGTTAAGATAAGTGCATACAGGGCATGCACCAATATCGACAGGTAAAGCAGATACGCTATAACTTCTATCGGCGGGAAATGGGTAAGGAAATTGGCGTAAACGTTAAAACCATACCCATCATCATTTTTAAATAACAGCAGGTTACCGCCAAGGTGCACAATTAAAAAAGTACACAAAAACAAGCCCGTTAAAGCCATGATCAGCTTTTTCCCCAACGATGAGTTAAAGGTTTGTTTAAATTCGCTCATTATAATTCAGATTTTGTTAGGCAAAAGTATTTATTAAAAGCCAAATGATATAAATGGAATTGGCTTATTAAGTAGTAATTAGCTATTTAGAAACAATCTAAAAACAAAGCCTTTAATTTATTTCATAAGATGTGCTATATCCCATATCTTAGGCGCAGATATATCACTTTATCACCATGAAATACTTCTGCATTCTATTGTTGGCGCTATTTGCACACGGCTGCCGTAAAAAAGCATTTATTGAATTCACCGGCAATACGCCCGGCATAAAAAACGGCGTATTTATAGTTAAAACACTTAGCGACAGCACCGTATTTGGTGAGAATATAAAAGATGGGAAATTTGCTATCGGCAAGGAGTCGTTGAAGGCGCCGGGTTATTACAACCTGAATGTTACCAATGGCGACAGCGCGGACAGTCACAGCGCTTTTGAAGTTTACCTTGAAGACGGGAAATACAGCATTGAAACCGAAGCGGGCAAACTCTATAAATATCCTAAAATAACATCGCCCTCAAAAATACAGGCTCAACTATCGGCATTTTATACTTTATCGGATAGTTTGGACCTTGATGCAAACCGTGAAATTAAACGGTTAAATAATGAAATTTCGGTTAAGGGTAATAAGTTGTCCGCCGTGGCTTATGCCCAATTGGTTAATTTGATAAGCCAGGCGAAAATAAAAACGCTCACCAATAATGTTACCGCATTTACTGAATTTTTAAAACGATATCCTGATAATGTTATCAGCGCCCATTTAATGGCAAAATTAAACTATGAGGACGATCCTGTTAGCTATTATGCCATTTATAAAACGCTTAAACCAGAAGCAAAAAACAGCGATGAAGGTAAAGAGATCGGCGACCGGCTTAGCATCCTGGTGAAATTGGTGCCCGGCGTAAAGGCGCCTGATATTATCGGAAAATTGCCAGACGGCAAACCGTTCGATCAAAAATCGGTGGCCACTAAATTCATCCTTGTTGATTTTTGGCGGGCCGGCAATGATTTTAGCCGCAGGAACCATACTAATTTGATCAACCTTTTGGGCGAGATGAAAGGCAGTAATAAATTGGCCATCCTCAGCGTTTCCCTCGACTCGAAGCAAGACTGGTGGAGTACCGCAATTGCGGAGGACCATATGACATGGACACAGGTTTCGGACCTTAAGGGCGATGACTCCCCCAATGCCGCAAATTGGGGCGTAACAACTATCCCTACTTATTATCTTTTGGATAGTAACTGGAACATAGTTGAGCGTAACATCAACATCGGGAATATTGATTTTGAAGTAAGCGATTATATCAAAAAGCACCCGTAATTAATCGCATGATGAAACCACTTTACTTTATATTGCTTGTTTTTGTGATAACAGGTTGTGCCAGGAGAAGGCGTGACATTGAATTTTCGGGGATTGTTACCGGGGTTAAAAGCGGCACGGCAATAGTGAAAGACGAGAGCGATAGTACTTTTTATGGCGTTAACATAAAAGATGGTTATTTTTCGTTTAAAGGCCCGTTTGATTCGCCGGGCTATTATAAATTAGAAATTCATGTTGATGGTAAAACTGACAGCATCCCGCCATATGAAATATACCTTGAAGCTGGTAAATATAAAATGGAAACTGGCGCCTGGCGATTATCAAATTATCCCAAAATAACTTCACCATCAAAAACGCAAGAGCAGTTGTCTGCCTTTTACGTTTTATATAATAAGGCCGATAGTGAAGATATGTTTAACCAGGAAAGGACAAGGGAAGAGATTAAACAAAAGAGTATTGAATTAGGGGCCGCTGCATTTACAAGGCTGCTGGTAAAAACCAGTACGGCAAATGGCCAAAGGCCGGCAAGTGGTTTAATTGCGTTAAAGCAATTTGTAAAGCAAAACCCCGGTAATGATATTGGCATCCACCTGATGGACGAACTAAATTATGGCGCCAATCCGGCCGGATTTTATTCAATATTTAAAACGCTTAGCCCAGTATTGCGCAATAGCGAAAGGGGCAAATATATCGATAGTGTACTTAGCAGCACCGTTAAATTATTACCCGGTGCAACTGCTCCGGTACTCTATGGCAAATCGCCGGACGGCGCGGCGTTTGATACGGCATCGATAGGAAAAAAATACATACTTGTTGATTTTTGGCGGTCAAACAATGTCGCGAGCAGAGCCAACCACCAAAAATTGCTCAGGGTTTTAAATAGCCCGTTATTTGGTAAAAAGTTTACCATTGTAAGCGTTTCAATGGATTCAAACCGCGATACCTGGCTTAAGGCTATTAAGGAAGACGGCATGACCTGGACGCAACTTTCGGACCTGGAGGCAAACAAATCCCCTAATTTTACCAATTGGATGATACGGCAATACCCTTGCTATTATTTACTTGATAACCATTGGCACATTATTAAAAGTGATATTTTTAATAATAATATAGATTTCGAGATAGAATATTACCTTCACTCGCTGCCCTAATCAATAGCAATAATTTTTTCATTTGCTACCGCGAATATACGATCGGTCTTATTACTGCGGATGCCTATCTGGCCAGTAAATTTGCCGAATGAAGGGAGCACTGCTTGTTTTGCTCCAAAAGCAAAACATGGTAGCGTAATATGTTGGCGTGCCTTTCCTGTCAAACTAATGCCCGGATGAATATGCCCGCAGAAAACATAGCCGCCTGCTTGTTCCAGATCAGCATCAGCAAGGGGCTTGTGCAGCATCAAAAAGGGGCCCATCAGTAATTCGTTAAGTAAAATAATATTTAAACGGTGGTAATTTTCGTCGTCAATAATATCATGGTTGCCTCGTATCAATATAATCTCCAGTTTGGGGAACTGGCTTCGCCATAACACGAACCAATCCCAATCTGAATTCATGTCGCTGTGAAAAAAATCGCCCAGGAGTATCAATTTTGCAGGCTTATGTTCATAAATGAGGTCAGATAGCGCGCCCAGCTCATTTTGTTCCATATCCCGTGGTACAGCAATGCCTGCTTTACGGAAATGGCCTACTTTTCCCATATGTACATCGGCCACAATTAAAGCTTTTTCCTGTTGCCAGTAAATGGCTTTTTGAGGGAGTAGGGTAAGCTGCTGATCGAGTAAATTAAAATGGATGACTGAACTGGCGGACATGGGGCAAAAATAGAGGAAGGTAATTAAAATTACATTTATAAAACCTTAAAAACATAAAATAGTTCCTATATTTGATAAACAGTGCTATGCAATGATTACGGAAATAAAGGAAATAAAGAAGGTCGATTCTAATTTATTGGCAGAATATATTTTGCAAAAGTGGGGTAATATGTCTCATTTAAAATTACAAAAAATATTATTTTATGTTGAAGCATATCATTTGGCTTATTTTGACAATTCAATAATTGATGATAATTTTCAGGCGTGGGTTCATGGGCCTGTTTCAAGGAAAATATATGATCTATTAAAGGACAAGTCTGTTTTACATGCAGAATTGGGGTATGTTAAAGAGGCAAACGGGGCAGACCCAAGCGATGTTTTAAAAAAGGCTTTAACCAAAGATCAGATAGATTTTATTAATGAAACAGTTGATGAGCTAAATCAATTTTCTGCGACTCAATTGGAGAACATGACCCATACGGAGGAACCCTGGCTGGCGGCAAGAAAAGGTTATGGCATAGCCGACAGATGTGAAGTAATTATTAATAAAGATCTGATGAAAAAATTCTACCGCCAGGAAGTGTATGGCTAAGCCAAAAATAAAACCTAACCAAAAACAATCAATCATTGCGCAAACAATAGCAAGAAAAAAATCGATCACAGAACTCATTGATAATGGTTTTTTTAAGATAAGCCTTGAACATTTTGATAGAGAGCAAGGTCAAACTTTTGAACAATGGCAAAGTATTGGGATGCTAAGTGAGGCTTTAAACACATTGTGGAATTACTGTTGCAAGCCTATAGTTAATCAATATTCGGATAAGTTTACCGTCTACGGCGATTTTCCTCCCTCTAATAAAACAGATTTTTTTCATCCAAAACAGGTTCCTGAAGATGCAAAATGGGCCAGGATTCATGTTAACGGATTGCACTGTCTGATCGGGCACGTAATTTATGATACCTTTTATTTGGTTTTTTTAGATCAGGAACATAAATTCTGGAAGTCTGTATTAAAAAATACCTAAGGTTATTTATAAAAAAGATTCCGTTGTAACTCAAATAAAAAGCCCGTTTACCAACCGGCAAACGGGCTTAATTACTATCTAATCAAAAATATATTATTATTGTATTTCAATGGTGCTTCTTAACCTGGTACCATCGGGATAATAACCAGATATGGTTAATACACCATGTTTAAGATTGCTTAAAGCACGGTCCATATCATTAATGCTGGCTATAGGTTCTTTGTTGATCTGGGTAATAACTGACCCAACCGGAACTTCGGTATAATCAAACAAACCGCCTTCTCTCACCTGTGTAACCAATACGCCGGCGTTAACATGGAACTTGGCTTTTTGCTCTGCATTTAGCGGCATAAAGCTGGCGCCTATCCTGTTAAATAATTCTTCGGTAGATTTTGGCACCGCTGCGGTTTCTACTTCAGGCTTATTAGCTTTAAGCGTAACGGTGAAGTTTTTCTCATCGCTGCCGCGCAAAACGGTCAAATGAACTTTGTCGCCTGGCTCCAAACGGCCTACGGTTTCCTGTAAGTCAGAAGATTCGTAAACCTTATTACCGTTAACGCCGGTTATGATATCACCTGTCTGTATGCCTGCCTGGGCAGCACCGCCACCGGCTACAACGTCTTTCACATATAAACCAGCGGTTTTGTCGATGTGCAACTGGTTGGCAACATCTTCATCAAGCTCGGTAAAGCTGATACCAACATACCCGCGTTTAACAGCGCCATATTTTTCGATATCATCCAATACTTTTTTAGCAAGGTTGATAGGGATAGCAAAGCCGTAACCTTCGTACGAACCGGTATGTGAAGCAATAGCCGAGTTAATACCGATCAACTCGCCATTTGTGTTTACCAACGCACCACCGCTATTACCTGGATTGATGGCTGCATCTGTCTGTATAAACGACTCAATGGCCTGGTTCAATCGTGGTTTTTGTTGATATTGTGTACGGCCAAAGGGATTTTGATTCTCATCCTGGTTGTCTTCGCTGCCAATGATGCCGATATTGCGGCCTTTAGCGCTTACAATACCCGCTGTAACGGTAGATGTTAATTTGAATGGGTTGCCTACAGCCAATACCCATTGGCCAACTTTTACATTGTCTGAGTTGCCCAACTTTACAATTGGCAGGTCATGACCTTCAATTTTAATTAATGCAAGGTCGGTATTTGGGTCGGTACCTATAACTTTCGCTTTAAAGTCGCGGTGGTCGTTGGTAACTACTTCAATTTTAACCGCTTTATCAACTACGTGGTTATTGGTAACGATGTACCCGTCGGGAGAAATGATAACGCCCGAACCTGACGCCATTTCAGGCCCTTGTTGCGGGCGCATTTGCTGCCCGAACATTTGTCCGAACATTTGCTGCAATTGGCTTTGCTGATCATCAGCACCCTGGCTCGAATAGGTAGTCCTGATATAAACTACGCCGGGAGTTACTGCGGCCGCAGCCTGCTCGAAATCAGTTTCCCCGCTTGCCGACATGGCGTTAGTAGGAGGTAAATGATTACTTGTAAAATAAACTTTTTGTTTGTCTTCAAAACTCATGTTGCCGGCATATTGATTTTCAACCAACTTATACGCCCCTAATGCCATAGCACCTCCAACAAAAGCTGTTAATAATGTTAAACCAAACTTTTTCATCTTATTATTCTCTTTCTTTGTTTATGTTTATTTTTTTATTGCTCAAATTTAATACCATATAGACGTCATAATCAATGTTAAGTTATATGGTTTTTTGTTAAATTTTGTTAAATTTAACACAACAGGCTGATCGCAATCATTTCATCCTGTTACGTTTGACTGATAAAGATGCTAAATATTACTGAGCTTAAATGAAAATACACTTTTATAAATACCAGGGGGCCGGGAACGATTTTATATTGATAGATAATCGGGAAAATAAGGTAAATCATACTGATCCGAAGCTGATTGCGCATTTGTGCGACCGCCGTTTCGGTATTGGTGGCGATGGTATTATGTTCCTGCAAAACCGGGAAGGCTATGATTTCGAGATGGTTTATTATAATGCTGACGGCCAGCCAAGCAGTATGTGCGGCAACGGTGGCAGGTGTATTGTTGCCTTTGCCAAACACCTTGGCATAATTGACAGCGAATGTAACTTTCTGGCAGTTGACGGCCCGCATTATGCCAAAATTTCAGCATCGGGCGATTGGGTGAGCCTGCAAATGATTGATGTTAACGAAATTACCAGTGACGGTGATGCCTACGTATTAGATACCGGTTCGCCCCATTACATAAAACTGGTTGAAGGTTTGAAAGAAAAAAACGTGTACCAGGATGGGTACAACATTCGTAATAATGATACATACAAAGCAAAAGGCATTAACGTGAATTTTGTTGAGCCAACGCCTGAAGGCTATTTTGTGCGCACCTTTGAGCGCGGCGTTGAAGATGAAACCTACGCCTGCGGTACCGGCGTAACCGCCGTTGCATTAGCCATGGCAAAACATACCCACCAAAAGGGGCATATTGATACCCCAATAAAAGTTTTAGGCGGGGATTTGAATATTCGCTTTAATTATGACGGGGATATTTTTAAAGAGATTTTTTTAGAAGGACCGGCGGTGAGGGTTTTTGAAGGGGATTTGGAGATTTAGTATGTTTACTGACTTTGATATGTGAATACCTGGTGTATGAAAACAATTAAAGATAGTTTTAAAAGCAGAATGCCGAAAGTTAAATACGACCCTGCATTAGATAAATATGAGGGTTTGGATTTGTTTCCTGAAAAAACAGCCAAAGCAAACGAGATATTAAAAAAGACCGGCCACCCCCCCCAAATTATTTAAAATCCAAATAGTAGCCGCCACTAAAACTCAATCTCCTCAACACCACCACCCTCATTAAAATCACTATATCTTATCCATTTTGGCGTGATCTTAAAATGAACAATATGCTGCCAGGTTTTAGCGCGTTGGCGGCCATCCGGATATACTTCGAAATATATTTCCTTATAGTATTCGGCGTCTACACCATATAGTTCAGTCGCTATTCCTTCATATTGCACCGTAGTTTCATTATCCCAGCCAATTACAACAGCCACATTTGGGTTTTGTAAAAGGTTTTTATACTTACGCGATGTTTTCACCGTATCAAAAACAATTTCCAGATCTTTTGAAATAGCAAAACCTACCAGTGCCGCTTCGGGCTTATTATTTTTTGATAAAGTGGCGACTACTGCCACATTGTGTTGTTTTATAAAATTGTAAAGGAATTCATTGGTCATTTATCGGTGAATTAATACACTAATCTACATCTTAAAAATACTAATAAACAAATTCACACTATGAACCATGGACTATGAGCCATGAACCATGAATAAACTGTTAACAATTATTTAACACGAAACATTTCCAGTTACTGCAAATTCTGACTACGTTTGAATTTTTTGTTGATGTAGCTTTTAATAATTTTTTTATTACAAGCTATGTTACGTGTCGATAGTACAAAACCCTGCCAGATAATTTACGCCATTGCCAGGCACGAGTACTTGTCGTATGTAATTGAGCCGCACATAGTTCAGCTAAACCCAAACGGCGAATTTTCATTTACTCACCAACGCTTATTCTCCAATACCGCCAAAGAATTTCTTCATTGTATTGATGATACCGACGTTAAGCTAATCAAGATATTGGATGAAATTGAGCAGGGCAACCTGATTAAAAAATTCTATAAAAAGCCGATACGGCCTTTTGAGTTTTTTACCAAGATATTCAACGAGCAGCTTTTTGATACGCTTAGGCCAAAAATTGAGAAAAGGATGGCCGAAGCGTTGGGCCTGCTCCACAACAAGCAGATTTACCTGATGAGTAAGGAGGGCTACCCTGCGGAACGCAAGCTGCACATAGCCACCGAAGCGGCTACGGTGTTGTTCCATTTCAGGCGCGATGACACCGAGATCAGGTATTTCCCTACTATAAAATACCAGGGCATGCGCATCGAGTTTATGTTTAAAAATGCGGAAGTTATTTGTAATCACCCCGCATGGATGATGATGGATGATACCCTTTATTATTTCGAAAAAGAGATAGAAGGTAAAAAACTGGTGCCGTTTTTAAACAAGCGGTATATAGCTATCCCGCGCTCATCCGAGCAATCGTACTTCGAAAAATTTGTGGCGCCGCTTATTGAAAAGCACCATGTTTACGCCGAAGGCTTTACCATCAATACCGAAAAGTATGATGCCCGGCCTGTTTTAAAACCTATATATGTACAGGGTGGTACATCCCAGTTGCAGCTTTGTTTTAAATATGCAGGTTACCTGTTTTCGTATGGTGACGAGCGGCATATTTCAGTACGTATGGAGCGCGATGGGGACAATTACACTTTTCATCGCATAAAACGGTCGGTTACCTGGGAAAAAAATAAGTTTCACCAGTTGGAGGCGATGGGGTTAAAAACAGCTTCGTCACTGTTCAATAACCTTGAAGTAGACATAGTTGACGAAGATGCTGACCATGCATTCTCCATATTCGAGTGGATAAACCAGCATTTTGATGAATTGACGGATGAAGGCTTCGAAATAGAACAGCCAGACCATGGCGGAAAAAAGCGTTATATATTCGGCAACAGTAAAATTGACCTTGAGGTTAGTGAAAACAACGACTGGTTTGATATTAATGCCATCGTATATTTCGGTGCATACCGTATACCTTTTATCCAGCTGAAAGATCACATTCTTAACCACATAAAAGAGTTTGTACTGCCATCTGGAGAAATAGCAGTAATACCCGAAAAATGGTTCTCGCAATATGGTAACCTGCTGCATTTTAGCGGCAACGGCAACCAGCTTAAATTACAGCGGCAGCATATCGGCTTGTTAAATAATCTTGTCGAGGGCGAAATGGCCAACGTAACCATGAGCCGCAAACTGCAAAGGCTAACTGATTTTGAGGAGCTGGAAGACATTGCCATGCCGCAGCATTTTGCCGGGCATTTAAGGCCTTATCAGAAGGCCGGTTACAACTGGTTCCACTTTTTAAAAGGTTACCATTTTGGTGGCTGTTTGGCAGATGATATGGGCCTGGGCAAAACGATACAAACACTCGCACTGCTACAAAAGCATAAAGAAGATACCGAAGCAGCAGGAGGGAGGGCCACATCGTTGGTGATTATGCCTACCTCCCTTATTTATAACTGGCTGAATGAGGCTAAAAAGTTTACACCGCAACTGAAGCTGATGGTGCATACCGGTACGCTGCGCTATAAGTCGCCGGAGGTGTTTGCCAATTACGATGTGGTGATTACCACCTATGGCATCAGCCGGATAGACATTGACCTGTTTACTGGTTACTTTTTTGACTATGTGATATTGGATGAGAGCCAGAATATTAAAAACCCTTCATCAAAATCGTTCCAGTCGGTAAGGCAGTTAAAATCGCGGTTTAAGTTGATATTAAGCGGTACGCCTGTTGAAAATTCGGTGAACGACCTTTGGACACAAATGTCATTCATTAACCCCGGCCTGCTGGGCATTCAGCAATATTTTGTGAATGAGTTTGTAACGCCTATTGAAAAGAAAAAGGACGAAGATAAAGCCCGCAAACTGCAGGCGCTGATAAAACCATTTGTTTTACGCCGAACCAAAGAACAGGTAGCGCCCGAACTTCCGCCAAAAACCGAGAACCTGTTTTACTGCAAAATGAGTGAGGAACAATCATCTGTCTATGAAAAAGTAAAATCGGAATACCGTAATGAACTGCTGAAAAGCCTCGAAGACGGCACCTTTGCCCAGGCACAGATGCATGTTTTACAGGGTTTGATAAAACTGCGGCAAATTGCCAATCACCCTTTAATGATAGACAAAGAGTATGAAGGCGATTCGGGCAAGTTTGAAAACGTAATACATACCCTTGCCAACGTGCTGGAAGGCGGGCATAAAGTGCTTATATTTTCGCAGTTTGTAAGGCAGCTCAACATTTACCGGGAGCACTTTGATACAGAAAACATTCCTTATGTATACCTCGATGGCAGCACTCAAAACCGTGGGGATGTGGTAAAACAATTCCAGGAAGATGAAAAAACAAGGGTGTTCCTGATCTCGATAAAAGCCGGCGGCGTAGGCCTCAACCTCACCGAAGCGGATTACGTTTTCATCCTCGACCCATGGTGGAACCCGGCCGTTGAACAACAGGCCATCGACCGTACCCACCGCATTGGCCAAACCAAAAATGTGTTCATCTATAAATTCATCACCAAAGATTCTGTCGAAGAAAAGATACTCGCCCTGCAGCATCGCAAACTCAGCGTAGCAAGGGCGCTGATTACTACGGAGGAAAGCTTTATCAAGTCACTTTCAGTGGAAGATATTAAGGAAATTCTGGGGTAGGGGTTGAAAAAAATGTTACTGATCGTTTTTAGTGAATTTTCAACATTCCCTCCACCTTCTCCGCTGTCAAACTCAACCCATCAGCAATAATAGATGCATGGTTATAAAACTTATCCCGCTCGTTTAATTTACTTTCGATAAAGGCTACAAGGTTATCGCCATGATCGTGAAGTACAGGGCGTTTATCTTTCTCATTTTCCAACCTATCCGCTAAGGTTTTGGGCGATAATTTTATATAGATGGTTTTGCCATGGGCGTTCATCCAATCCATATTATCAAAAAAACATGGCAATCCCCCGCCGGTAGAAACCACTGCATTTGCAGGGTACGGCGTTTGTTTTAAAACCTCCGATTCCAGTTTACGAAAAGCTTCTTCGCCAAACTTTGAAAAATATTCGGCTATGGTTATGCCGGTTTGCGCTTCAAGAATATGGTCGAGGTCCATAAACTCATACCCCAACTGGCTCGCCAGTTTACGGCCCAGGGTAGTTTTACCGCAGCCCATAAAGCCGATGAGGAATATTAATCCAAAGCCACCCTCAACAGGTTTTAAATTATTTACAGACACTCTTTTCCCTTTTTACTATGAACTATGATCTATCAACTATGAACTACCCCAGTTTCACCCTCGGGTCAACCCAAACATAAATAATATCCACCAAAACATTTATCACCACAAAGATAAAGGCAATGAACAATATAGAACCCATTACCACCGGGAAATCCGACATTTCGAGGGCATCAACCGTTGTTTTACCAAGTCCGTTATAACCAAACACATATTCCACAAAAAAAGAACCTGCCAGCAACGAGGCAAACCAGTTGGCGACAGCAGTGATTACAGGGTTCATAGCGTTTTTTAAAGCATGGCGATAGATTATAGCGTTGAAGCTTAAACCTTTTGCCCTTGCGGTGCGGATATAATCTTTACTTAACTCATCAAGCATGGCATTACGCGTGAGCTGTACGATAATAGCCAGTGGGCGCAGTCCCAGTGTAACCATAGGCAATATTAGATTGCGCCAGGTAATTACCTCACCTTTAAAAGGATCGTAAGTATATAAACTGCCCGACATATTGAGGCCTGTGTATTTGCTCAGCTCGAAGCCGAATATCCAGGCAATGATGATCCCCGCAAAAAATGAAGGCGCCGAAACCCCTAAAGTTGAGAAGCCGATGGCCAGCTTATCTATCCAGGTATTTTGATGTACCGCACTCAAAACCCCTAAAAAAACGCCGATAATTATAGCGAACAGCATTGCTGTAGCTGCCAGCACAAGCGTGTTGGGTATAACTTCCATCAGCAAGGCTGCCACCTCCCGATGCGTTTGGTACGACCGCCGCAAATAAGGCCATTTTAATGCCAACACCCTATCGGCTGAAACCGGGAACAATTTTACATAATGATACCGTTGCTGCTCTTCGCTATTATTGAGATGAATACCTATTGGTGAAAGGTCATTCAAATAATAAACAAACTGGACGGGGACAGGTTTATCCAGGCCAAATTCCTTACGGATAGCCTGTAGCGATTGCACATCGGCGCGTTGCCCCTGTGTCATGCGGGCAGGGTCGACCGGTAAAATATTAAACAGGAAAAACACCACCACCACAATGCCCAGCATCACTGCCACACCATAAAAAAGCTTGCGGATGAGGTAGCGGATCATTTTTGTTATTGCTGAAAATATTTTTTTACCAACTCATCATAATTCGGTACGGAGTGGTAATGCCATTTATTGATAATAGTGCCGTTTTTTAGCAGCAAAACACCGGGACTGGCCCTTACCATTTCTTTTAACGGCACGTCATCAGCATAAAATATTTCGCTTATCAATCGGTGCTGTTTACTAAATGCTTCGGTAAATTTAGCCGAACTGGAGGTGAGCAATACCGTACGGGTATTAAAGTTTTGCTGAAGGTTAATGGCCAGCGCGTTAAGGCGATCAATGGCATCTTCGTCGGCATCGTGCAGATCGTAGGCAACAATTATTAAGTTATTAAATGGATTGGATAACAGCTCTTTTGTGTAATCATTCCCTTGTGCATCTGAGATGCTAAGGTCGCGTATCTTAGGCGTAAACCCTTTTGTCACCAACCGGCTTTCCGTTGGCCCATAAATTTTCCAATCGTTATCCTTCCATATGCCGCTGCTCATGTATTCGGTATTGTTCATCACCTTGAATTTTCCCGTTTTTTTATTTTGCAGATGGTAGGTTTGCTCATATACATCAGGCGCAGCGCCGGGCGGGGTTATCATTTCGCCAGGAATGTTTGCGCCTACCTTGTAGGGCAGAAAATCGATCACCGGTAAAAAATTATAGGTATAAAGACCAAAGGCGAGGGAGATGACGGCAGAAAGGATAAGCAGTTTGTCGCCTGTTTTAGCGATAAACAGAGGTTGTATTTCCCGGCGCTTAGAAAAAATAACCAATATCAGCAGCAGCAAAACCAGGTCTTTACTGAACGACTGCCATGGTGTTAGCGGGATGGCATCGCCAAAACAGCCGCAGCTTTCAACCACTTTAAAAAAAGCCGAATAAAAGGTTAAAAACGCAAAGAAAATAATAAGCAGCAGCAATCCCCAGGCCACTTTCACCGGGCGAACACCAATAAGGAGGGCGAATCCAAGTATAATTTCGAGTGCGCATAGTATTATGGCTATTATAAGCGCAAGTCCATTTAAAAAAGTAATATGAAAAACCACAAAATATTCCTGAAGCTTGTACGAGAAGCCGAGCGGGTCGTTCATTTTTATAAGGCCCGAAAAAATGAAAAGCACCCCCACGAATATCCTGCATGCCCAAAGCCACCATGGGGTGGGTTTATTATTTAATTTCGCCATATTGTTGGAAAGTTGTAATGTTGTAATGCTTGATTTAGTAACAATTAAAACAACATTGCAACATTACAACTTTTCAACCTTACAACCACAGGTGAAAGATACATTTTTTCGTAAAAAGACGACCATAAATGCGGGCGGAAGGCTTATTGATTTAAGCAGTCCCAAAGTTATGGGCATTATTAACCTTACCCCCGATTCTTTTTTTGCCGGGAGCCGCAAACGAGGCATTGATGAAGCCTTGCAACAAGCCAAAAAAATGCTGAATGAAGGCGCTACATTTTTAGACCTCGGCGCTTATTCATCGCGCCCAAAGGCTGAAGACATATCGGAACAGGAAGAAACCGACAGGCTGCTGCCCGTAGTTGAAGCTATAGCCGATAGTTTTCCGGACGCTGTTTTATCTATTGATACTTTTCGGTCAAAGGTGGCCGAAGCTGCTATAAAGGCAGGCGGGCATATTATTAACGACATTTCGGGCGGGCAGTTGGATGAAAATATGTTTGCGACAGTTGCCCGGCTGCAGGTACCTTATATTTTAATGCATATGAAAGGCACACCGCAAAACATGCTGCAACAAGCAAATTACGAAGATGTGTTCGCCGAAGTTTACGATTATTTTGCTGACCGATGCTACCAACTAAAGCAATTAGGTGTACATGATTTAATTATTGACCCCGGTTTTGGTTTCGCAAAAAAAACTGAGCATAGCTATGCCTTAATGAACCGTTTGCAGGACTTTGATATGTTGCAATTGCCTGTACTTGTTGGCATATCCCGCAAAACAATGATCTACAAACCGCTGGGACTAACGGCCAATGAAGCTTTAAATGGGACTACAGCTTTAAACACCATTGCCTTAACAAAAGGGGCAAATATTTTGCGGGTACATGATGTAAAGGAAGCTGTTGAGGTGGTGAAGGTTTGGGGGATGTGCGGGTAGCATTAAAATTTGTCAAAAATCTCCTTGTCTAATCCGTGTCTTTTTCCGTTCGTAACATTTCATTTTGGAAAAGGGGATATTGAATGCCTTGCTAACAAAGTTCATATCTTTATCATTAAGATAAGGAATTGATTTTATAGCCTCTTTTACCCCTTTTTCGCCATACATATTAAGAATAGCCCATCAGTCGTTAGAACAGCCCCTTCCAATTACCCTTTGTACTACTATATTTCTCATTTGCTGAAAATCAAAATCAGATAGGTCATACTCCCAAAGCAAGGTGGGATTTACTTTGGCATCGGGGTATTTTTTATAATCTCCTAAATAAATGAAATTCATTTGAGAAAGCGCGATTGGCTTAAAACAAATATAGCGATTTTATAGGTGAATTTTAGGGTTTGACCGACTTTGCCACCAGATCACCTCATTTTAAAATAAATTTGAAATTAAGTAGCAAATATGCTACCTTTAAATAATGAAAGTTAAGGAATTACTTAAGTTGCTTAAGGATGACGGCTGGGTAGAAAAAGACCAGAAAGGCAGTCACCTGCAAATGGTAAATTCTAACAAACCGGGAAAGGTAACTGTCCCGGTTCATAAGGGGGATATTCCAAAAGGGACACTAAACGCGATTTTAAAACAGGCGGGATTAAAATAAGCTCATTTTAAAGCATAAAAAATTAATACTATGGAAGTGCAGAACATTGAACTCATCATTGAAAAAGGTGAAAGCGGAATTTGGGGAAGGGTGACTTATAATGATAACCTCATCACGGATGAGGCTGATAATTTAAATGAACTCGAACTAAATTTAAAAGGATTATTAAAAGATTTTGAGGGTCTTGATCCTGAAAGTATAGTATTTGACATCAGGTATGATGTTTATGCGCTTTTTCAGCAATTTGATTTTTTAAATATCAGCAAGGTGGCAAAATATGCGGATATCCATCCAGGCTTATTACGTCAATACGCATCAGGGGTAAAGCACCCATCGTTAAACCAGGCAAAAAAAATAGAGGACACCCTGCACAAACTGGCTGCGGAAATGCAAAAAGCCTTGGTTTATGTGGCTTAATATTTTAAACATTATCTGTTTAGAAAATCACTAATTCACCAACTCACTAATTGCTCACCAATTCCATCATTTTTAAAATAGCATCCACATACTCCCGGTTATTGGCTAAGCGTGGCACTTTATGCTGGCCACCTATTTTGCCCCTTTCTTTCATCCAGTTAAAAAACGTGCCTTCGGGGGCTTTGCGGACTATCGGGCGGCGCAGGGCCATGTCTTTAAAACGTTTGGCATCATAGTCGGAGTTGATGCGGCGCAGGGTTTCGTCCAGCAGATCAACGAAACGTTCAAATTCGGCTGGCTTTTTTTCAAATTCAATGATCCATTCGTGGGCGCCGGAATCATCGCCATTAAAGTAAACAGGGGCTGCGGTATATTCCCGGATGATAGCGCCGGTTTGCTGGCAGGCTTCTTCAAGGGCACGCTCGGCATTATCAATAATTACTTCCTCGCCGAAAGCATTGATAAAATGTTTTGTACGCCCGGTAACCTGTATGCGAAAGGGTGATAGCGATGTAAAACGCACGGTATCGCCTATCATATAGCGCCAAAGCCCGGCGTTGGTACTGATGATGAGGGCGTAATTTTTATCTAATACCACTTCGTCAAGCGTAAGCGTTTCGGGGTTTTCCTTATGGATATCTTCCAATGGCAAAAACTCATAAAATATGCCATAATCAAGCATCAGCAGCATTTCGCCGGGCTCGCGGGTATCCTGTATGCCAAAAAAACCTTCGGAAGCGTTGTAGTTCTCCAGGTAATACATATTATCATTGGGGATCAGTTTTTTAAACTGTTCGCGGTAGGGCGTAAAATTTACAGCGCCATGAAAGTACATTTCCAGGTTTGGCCAAACTTCCAGCAGGCTTTTTTTGCCGGTGATTTCCAGTATGCGTTTAAAGAGCAGGAGATTCCAGGTGGGCACGCCGCTCAGGCTGGTAACATTGACGTCAATAGTGGCATGCGCCATTTTTTCTATCTTCTCCTCAAAATCTTCCAGCAGGGCAATGTCCATGTGCGGCGTGCGGTGAAGCTCTGCCCAAAGCGGAAGGTTTTTCATCAATACCGCCGAGAGATCGCCGAAAGAAGTATCCGGGTGTAGTTCGCTTACCTGGTGGCTGCCGCCGAGGGTTAATATTTTCCCGGTAAACATCCGGGAGTTAGGCTGGTTGTTGAAGTAAATGGTGAGCAGGTCTTTGCCGCCCTTAAAATGGCACTCCTCCAATGCTTCTTCGCTTACTGGGATGTATTTACTGCGGTCGCTGGTGGTGCCGGATGATTTGGCGAACCATCTTATCTCCGATGGCCAGAGTACGTTTTGCTCGCCCTTCAGCATACGCTCGATGTACGGTTTTAGCGTATCATAATTTTGGATGGGTACGCGCTCCTTAAACTGGTTTAGGTGGGTGATGCTTTTGTAGCCATATTTTCTGCCCCATTCCGTTTTCTCAGCACCCGATATTAGCTGCTCAAACCACTCCTCCTGTACTTCGTTGGGGTATTTCATAAAAAGCTCTATCTGGTGGATACGCTTTTTCATGAACCAGGTAAAAACAGAGTTAAAAATGGTCATAGGCTGCCAGTTTTATTTAGGTTTGAGCAAACACTTTTCTTTTCAATACGAAGTTAGCGCCAAGATAAACCTTACGCACCATTTCGTTATCGGCAAGTACTTCAGGCACACCCGACTCTAATATTTTTCCTTCAAAAAGCAGGTAAGCACGGTCGGTTATCGATAGTGTTTCCTGCACATTGTGGTCGGTTATCAGTATACCAATATTACGGTGCTTTAGTTTTGCCACCATGGCCTGTATCTCTTCAACAGCAATAGGGTCAACGCCGGCAAAAGGCTCATCGAGCAATATAAAATTAGGTTCGGCAGCCAGCGCCCTTGCAATTTCGGTACGGCGGCGTTCACCGCCTGAAAGCAGGTCGCCACGGTTACGGCGTACTTTGTGCAGGCTGAACTCATCTATCAGCTGCTCCAGTTTTTCCTGCTGTTTCTCTTTGCTTGTGGTGCCCATTTCAAGCACCGCCTTTATATTATCCTCAACAGAAAGCTTCCGAAATACCGATGCTTCCTGGGCAAGGTAACCTATTCCCTTTTGGGCACGACGGTACATAGGGTCGGTAGTTATATCCTGGTCTTCTAAAAATATTTTACCTTCATTAGGCTTTACCAGGCCTACTATCATATAAAACGAAGTGGTTTTCCCGGCGCCGTTAGGGCCAAGCAGCCCCACGATCTCGCCTTGCGCAACATTGAAGGACACATCGTTTACAACCGTACGCTGTTTGTATTTTTTTAATAAATTTTCTGCTCTTAAAATCATTTTAATTTACGGTTTACGATTTACGATTTACGATTTACCGGTACGATTTTCAATAAACAATCGTAATTCGTAAATCTCAATTCGTAAATCGAAGTCCTTTTATATTCAACTGTATCGTTCGTCGCTCCTGCCACACGTTTTCTTCTATCGCATAACAAATATCAAACGGCACATCTTTTTTTATTTTTTCAAGATGTTCGCCCTGGTTAAATCCTATACAATTAAAACCCGGCGAACCTTCCTGTATAACTACCATTTTTAAATGGTTTTCGCCAACCAAACCGGCAATGCCGCTAACATACACATTTTTAGTTATGAAAACAGGCGCCATATTTTCGGGCCCGAAGGGTGCAAACTGGTTCAATACCCTAAAAAACTTCGGTTCCACCTGGCTTAAACGTAATTCCGCGTCAATCTGTATCTGTTGTATCAATTGTTCGGGCTTTATGGTGGCGCTCACTACCTCTTCAAAGCGGTTTTTAAACGCCTCCACATTTTCGGGGTGCATGGTAAGCCCCGCTGCATAACGGTGGCCGCCAAACTGTATCAGCAAGTCGCTGCATCCGCATAGGGCTTCGTAAAGGTCGTACCCTAAAACAGACCTCGCCGACCCAGCGACATGCCCGTTTGAGCGCGTTAAAACTATAGTTGGCCTGTAATATTTTTCGGTTAGCCGCGATGCTACTATACCTATAACGCCTTTGTGCCAGTGTTCATTAAATACAACGGTCGATTTTCGGTTGATCAGCGCCTCGTCACCATCTATCATACCCAAAGCTTCATCGGTTATTGAAAGATCATGCCCTTTGCGTTCGGTATTTTTTGTATTTATCGACCAGCTTTTTTCTTTGGCTGATTCCTCGTCCGTGGCTATCAATAACTCAACCGCGTGTTTGGCATCATCCATGCGGCCGGCAGCATTAATGCGGGGGCCGAGCAAAAAAACCACATCAGATATGGTATAGGTAGTGCCGCGCCCCGCAACTTCCATCAGCGTTTTTACACCAACACAAGGGTTGCTATTTATTTTTTGCAGGCCAAGATGTGCCAGTACCCTGTTCTCGCCCGTTATATGCACTATATCGCAGGCTATGCTGATGGCGACCAAATCGAGATAACAATTTATTTCTTCAAACGGTATATCATTTTTCTCAGCATAAGCCTGTATCAGTTTAAAGCCGATACCGCACCCAGAGAGTTCTTTGTAAGGATATTCGCAATCCGAACGCTTGGGGTCGAGTACGGCAATTGCAGCAGGCAATTCATCGCCGGGCAAGTGGTGATCGCAAATAATAAAGTCAATACCTTTTGTGTTAGCGTAAGCTATTTTATCAACCGATTTTATGCCGCAGTCCAAAGCTACTACCAATGTAAAACCGTTTTCGGCGGCGTAGTCAATTCCTATGGTTGAAATGCCGTAACCCTCCCTATAGCGGTCGGGGATATAATATTCAAGGTTATCATAAAGCTTTTTAAAGAAACTATAAACAACAGATACAGAGGTTGTGCCATCCACATCATAATCGCCATAAACCAATATCTTTTCGCCGTTCGCTATTGCTTCTTCTATCCTTAAAACGGCTTTTTCCATATCAGCCATCAGGAAAGGGTCGTGGAGGTGAAGCTCGTCAGGCCTGAAAAATAAGCGGGCATCCTCGTAGTTTTTTATGCCCCTGTTTATCAGCAGGCCACATAAAACGGTATCAATATTAAGGGCCTCGGCCAATGCTTTTACTTCCAGTTCATCGGCAGCATCCTTTATAGCCCAGTGTTTATTCATACCTTTGTTTAAAACAGTAAAGATAGGTGAATTAGTGAATAGTTGAGTAGTGAATTGTGAGTGGTTATAACACATATTACCGGATAGCGATGGGTTTCAAACCCATCGCTATGGAAAAAACCGAACGGTTATTCTAAATGCACCTTTTTCGTTGATTGACGATTGACCTGATCTTTACCTTAAAATAAGAATAACATTACAAATGAAAATATTCGCCCTAAACGAAGGCTCGTACTCCGTAGATGCTACCAAAAAATTTATTCCTTTTAACCCCTTAACCGATAATTTCAGGGAGAGGCCGGGTTCTATATTTATCCATGTTAACCCGTTCCTGGTTCAAACGGCAACCGACCTGATCTTGTTTGATACCGGCCTTGGTTATAAAGATACCCGCGATGAGTTATTTCTTCACCAACATATCCGCAATGCGGGTTTTGAACCGGAAGATGTAACCCTGGTATTAATGTCACACCTGCATTATGATCATTCCGGCGGCCTGGTGGTTGAGCGTAATGGCAAATTAATGCCAAGTTTTCCGCTGGCGGAGCATGTTATCCAAAAAAATGAATGGAATAAAGCTATTGCTGGCGGCTCTTCATCCTATCATAAAGAAATTTTTGAGGCTTTACAGGGGAATGTCAACATCAATTTTGTTGAAGGGGATGGCACATTTAAACCCGGCATCAGGTACGAATTATCAGGCGGGCATTGTCCTTTTCACCAGGTGTTCTGGATAGAAAGCGAAGGTAAAAAATGTTTTTATGGTGGCGATGAACTGCCCGAACCGGAGCAATTGATACGGAAATTTGTTGCTAAATATGATTTCGACGGCCGTAAATCGATGCAATTGAGGGAAGAATACGGCAAAAAAGCAGCCGAAGAGGGCTGGACTTGTTTATTTTACCACGCAAAATCTTTGTGTATTGGCAATGTTATTTACCAGGATGATCATTTTAAAGTGGAACCAGCTTAAGCGTGGTCTTCAACTATAAAAAGTTCAACTATTTTATCTACGTTAAGGGGTTTCGATATAAAATCCTTTACCAGCGGGTACGAACGGGCTTTGTTAATATCATTGCTGAAAACTGAAGAAGAAATGATAAAAATTTTGGTTTTGCCTAAAGGGTCGATATTTAAACGTTTGTACTCATCTAAAAACTCCCAGCCGTTCATAATTGGCATGTTTATATCCAATAAAATATAATCAGGCAATTTTGAAGGATCCTTTTTTTGTATCTCGTACAACTGATCTATGGCAAACTTACCGTTAAGGCAGGCCATAATCTCTGTGTTTAATAAAGCTTTCTTTATTAATTTGATGGAGATGAAGTTGTTTATTTCATCGTCATCAACAAGTAAAACACTTACGGGTCTGCTACTATAGTTCATCATATATCACTTAAATTGATATGCTTTATACGCAACGGAAATTTAAAAGGTTATAATCTTTTTTAAATTAAATAAGATGCAACAGTAGATTATTATAGGGTATAACTGAATGAATCAAATTAAGCAAAACTCAATTAGTTGGTTAGTATTAATTAAAAGTAATATTTTAGTCTGAATATTACAACATGTGATGAAAAAAATTTACATACTACTGATTATCCTTTTGAGTATATCGCTGGTTACCAAAGGGCAAACAATAAATGACATCGATTCAAAAACCCAGGGCTTTACCAAATACGCCGGCTATTTTAATTTTTATTGGGACGGAAAAACGGGGAGGATATTATTAGAAGTTGATAAATTTAATACGGAGTTTTTATACGTAAACTCCTTACCCGCTGGTATTGGCTCAAACGATCTTGGTTTAGACCGGGCCAGATAGGTAATAGCCGCATTGTGAAATTTATCAGGAGCGGGCCTAAAATATTGCTGATGCAGCCAAATTATGCCTACAGGGCGGTAAGTAATAACCCCGATGAGCGAAAATCGGTGGAAGAAGCATTTGCACAGTCAGTTATTTGGGGTTTTAAGGCCGAGGCTGAAGATAACGGCAAAGTTTTAATAGACATAACCCCTTTTTTGCTGCGTGATAGCCACCACATTGCCGACAGGTTAAACGGCAGCGGCCAGGGTGATTTTAACCTGAATGAAAGCCGGTCGGCAATTTATCTTGATAACACTAAAAGTTTTCCGGATAATTCGGAATTTGAGGCGACTATAACGCTAACCGGCAAAGCAAAAGGCAGCGAGATAAGTTCTGTTACACCCGATGCTGATGCGGTAACTGTTAGGATGCATCATTCGTTTATAAAATTACCCGATGATAATTATCGGCCTCGCAAGTTTGACCCGAGATCGGGGTTTTATGATAACAGCTTTATGGACTATGCTACGCCGATAGACCAGCCTATCGTAAAACATTATCTCACACGTCATCGGCTGCAAAAGAAAGACCCTACAGCCGCGATGAGCGAAGCCGTTAATCCCATCATTTATTATGTTGACCGTGGCGCACCTGAACCGGTACGCACTGCGCTGATGGAAGGCGCATCCTGGTGGAACCAGGCTTTTGAGGCGGCAGGCTATAAAAATGCTTTCCAGGTAAAACTACTGCCCGAAGACGCCGACCCAATGGACATCAGGTATAATATTATACAATGGGTACACCGGTCAACTCGTGGATGGTCCTACGGCGAATCGATAGATGACCCGCGTACAGGGGAGATCATTAAAGGACAGGTATCCTTAGGCTCATTGCGCGACAGGCAGGATTTTTTAATTGCCGAAGGCCTTGTACAGCCATATGAAGATGGAAAACCTGTTAGCGATAAAATGATGAAAATGGCCATTGCCCGCCTGCACCAGCTTGCCGCGCACGAGGTTGGCCATACACTTGGATTGCAACATAATTTTGCTTCCAGCGTAAATGACAGGGCTTCGGTAATGGATTACCCTTCGCCGGCAATTAGTTTAAATGCTGATGGAACTATCGATCTTTCAAATGCTTATACCAGGGAGATTGGCGGCTGGGATAAACGCGCCATTCTTTACGGTTACCAGGATTTTCCGGCAGGAACAAATGAAGATGAGGCTTTAAAAGGAATAATGACCGAGACGTTGAAACAAGGTTATTTTTATATCACCGATGAAGATGCCCGGCCCGCAAATGGCGCACATCCCCTGGCACATTTGTGGGACAACGGCAAAAACGCAGCCGACGAATTGAACAGGCTGATGGGTATCCGTAAGCATTTGCTGGATAACTTTTCGGGAAAAGCTATCAGGCAGGATGCTCCGATGGCCACACTTGAAGAAGTTTTGGTGCCTGTTTACCTGATGCAGCGCTACCAGGTGGAAGCAGCCTCAAAAATGCTTGGCGGGCTTTATTATACCTACGCCGTTAAAAACGATGGGCAACCCGTTACAAGGTTTATCCCACCAGCCGAACAATGGAAAGCTTTTAACGCGTTAATGACAACCATAAGCCCTGATGCACTGGCTTTGCCCGAAAAACTGATAGAAAAAATACCGCCCCGGCCCGATGGATACCCGCGAACAAGGGAATTATTTAAATCGCGCACGGGGCTTACATTTGACCCGATGGCTGCCGCTGAATCTGCCGCAGGGACAACGCTTGAATTTATGCTTAATCCTGAACGGGCAGCTCGGTTGGTACAGTACCAGTCGAGGGATAATACACAACCCGGCCTTATACCTGTTTTAGATAAGCTTATAGCCCAAACCTGGAAAGCCCCGCAGCAACCCGGCTATAAAGGAGAATTGCAGCGTTTGGTGAATGTTTTGGTATTAAAACAATTGCTGACTTTAGCTGCTACCGGCGATGCCCCTGAAAGCGTACGCGGCATAGCATTACTGGAGATAGACGGACTTAAAAAATGGATGCAAGGTGCTTTGAAGACCTCGGATAATAACCAAAAGGCAAATTTATTGTTTGGCATGGCACAGATTGATGAGTTTAATAAAAATCCGGATAAGTTTAAGCCAGCGCCAGTGTTGGCTATGCCTGATGGGAGCCCGATAGGGAGTGAGTGATTTCGGCTTTCGGAATTTCGATTTCGGAATTTAAAAATAGACCGGCGGGGATTTGCAATTTCAGCCTTATAGAATATTTGCGAAACAACTATCTGCTTTTTATGTATATTTGTGTAAAGGAATAGGTATTTTAAAAAATATGATAATTACAGCATCAACAATTGCAACTACCATTGCCGTTATATCAGCAATAATAGCTATCTGGACTATTACGAAGATTTTTATAAAAGTAAGGAATTCGACAAATATTACAATTACCAAAAGCAGTGGCGAAAGGATAACTATATCTAAGGATTACAACAGGGAACAAAGCAGGAAACTAATAGAATTTATGAAATGAGCAATACGCCGCCTGGCGATATAGTTTCAAGTCATCCTAAAGCCACCTTACTCACTACGTTTACAGCTATATTAGTAGCAATAGTTCAACAAATTAAAGATGAGGACTATAAAAAAATAGCCGTTCCTTTAGCTCCTTTCGTCGTACTCGTACTCGTCCTCAGTATTATTTCTAAAACTTTTTATAAGCGTTATAAGTGTAATAGGCTAATAAAGGTGCATAAATCATAGATTACAACACTTGAAAATGAGTTGAAAAATACTGCGACAACACCAGCAAGAAAAAAGGAGATACTAAAAGAGATCACTGAATATCAAAACGAAATAAAAAAGCTGCAAAAAGAGGTTGTAGAAATAGAGTTTAATTAAGTACAAAGCTATTATGCAGAACGATTTAGAAAACAAAAAGGTTTCTCCGTCCAGCGCAGATTTAGAGGGGGCTGCCATCATAACCGGCCTGATGGCCTACGGAATGTCAGGACGAATATTTCATGCGCCGTTTTTAACTACTAACCACGGGTTTAAATTTAAGGCCGTGGTTGAGCGTCACGAAAAAAAGGCGGGGCTCCGTTACCCGGATGTGATCAGCTATAATTCAATTGATGAATTGCTAAACGATGATGAAATTGAACTGATAGTTGTAAATACGCCGAATGATACCCATTTTGATTTTACATTGAAAGCCCTTAACGCCGGTAAACATGTACTGCTCGAAAAACCTGCAGCAGCTACCAGCGCCGAGGTAAAAATAATGTTCGACACGGCAAAGAGGTTAAACAGGCATTTAATGCTTTACCAGAACCGCCGCTGGGATAGTGGTTTTTTACAGGTTAAAGAAGTTATTGAAAGTGGGAAATTGGGCCAGCTGATAGAGGTTTATTTCCGTATGGACAGGTTTAAACGGGCGCTTAGCCCCAAAAGGTTTAAAGAAACGGCTGCCACCCCAGCCAACGGGCTGGTATACGATTTAGGGGCGCATTTGATAGATAATGTGATATGCCTGTTTGGCAAGCCGCTAAGTTTTACCAAAACAACGGGGATATACAGGGAAGGATCAGAAGTGGCAGATTATTTTAACTACCACCTATCGTACCCAAACCAATTGAATGTTTATTTAACTTCGGGGTTGCTTATTGCAGAGATATTACCCGGTTTTGCAATTCATGGTACTGAAGGGAGTTTTGTTAAAGAAAGGTGCGATGTACAGGAAGCCCAGCTTGATATTGGAATGCTGCCAACGGATAAAGATTATGGAATAGAGCCGGCAGGCAGCGATGGCAAATTGGTAATAATGGGCCTTGATAATAAGCGTTGCGAAGAGTGGCTACCGGCGCCAAAAGGGAACTATAACGGTTTATTTGAGGCTGTTTATCATACCATACGCAATAATGCGTTATATCCCGTAACTGAAGAACATGTGGCCTGGCAACTGGAATTGCTTGAGGCTTAAAAAAATCGTAACTATGCTGCTGCTTGATATACAAATTAAACTTATGAAGAAACTGCTTTTTTTATTTAGCCTGGTAATTGCTGCTGGTTGCAGCAATGCACAAACGCAAACTTTCACGCCACCGCCAGATATCCCTCCTTATCGTATATTAAATACCGACAGTGTTTATGTTACGCCTGCCAATTTAAAAAAACACAAAGCAACAATGATCGTTTATTTCGCGCCGGATTGCAGTCATTGCCAGCATTTAATGTACGAGCTGAAACCCCAAATGAAGGCTTTTAAAAACACGCAGGTAGTGATGATAACATTTGCCGAGCCGCTAAAAGCATCACAGGTATTTTATCGTGATTTTAACCTCAAAAAATATCCCAATTTTACCGTTGGGACAGAAGGGACTACCTACGTTGTTCAAAGATATTACCAGGTACGTACCACCCCATATATTGCGCTATATAATAAAAACGGAAAACTTGCTAAAGCTTATGACAAGGCGCCGACTGTAGACGACCTTGTTGCAGAAGTGAAGAAATTATAAAGGAGTCGGGAAGTCCGAAAGTCCGTAAAGTCCGAAAGTAAGAGGTTTTTGTCGCGTTCGGACTTCCGGACTTTACTGAGTTTGGGACTCTTTTCGTAATAAAATATTTACTATTGCAACCGATTTCCTTATCAACAAAGTTACAAGCAGTAAGGTTATTTAAAGTCATAATTTATGACTTTTGCGCCATGAAATCCGTCCTGATAAAAATATTATTTCTTTTGCCCGTATTATTTACGGTTTTTACAGCTAATGCCCAGCAGGCCGATAAGGGCGGTACAGTTTCAGGCAAGCTAATCGATGGCACAAACAGCCAGCCGCTTTCGTTTGCTACAGCTTCTCTTGTCAGAAAATCTGATAACCATCCTGTAAAAAGTATTCAAAGCGATATCAACGGTAATTTTTCGCTTACCGGCATCCCAAATGGCTTATATGTTTTCCATGCTACCTATGTAGGCTATGCGCCTTTTGTAAAAGATAGCATCCGCGTTACGCCTTCAAAACAAACAATAAACCTTGGTGATATAAAATTAGGCACTGCAAAGGGCCTGTTAAAAGAAGTGACCATCACGGCCCAAAAAAGCCAGATGTCATTAGGTATCGATAAAAAATCGTTTAATGTTGACCAAAGTTTAGTTAGCCAGGGCGGTTCGGTAACTGACCTGCTGACCAATGTGCCATCGGTACAGGTGGATGTTGATGGTAATGTCAGCCTGCGCGGATCGACCAACGTAAAGATACTGATCAACGGTAAAGCGTCCGCATTAACAGGCGGCGATCTTGCCGATATCCTGCAATCTATCCCGGCCAGCGCAATTGAAACTATCGAGGTAATTACCAACCCATCGTCAAAATACCAGGCCGAGGGGGATTCAGGTATTATCAATATCATATTAAAGAAAAATACACAAAAGGGGTTCACCGGTTCGGCATCAGGTAGCGCCGGTACGCAAAACACCTATAACGGCACATTTAACCTGGCCTATCAGAACAGTAAAGTAAATATTTACGGCAATTACAGCTACCGTAAAGGCACAAGGATAGGGGATGGTACCATCGATAAAACAACTGATGAAACTAATGGTACGACGCAAACCCAAAACCAAACAACCAATCAGCAGTTTGTATTTACCGGGCAGAATATCCGCAGCGGTATCGATGTTTATCTTGATCCTAAAACAACTTTAGGCTTTTCAAACAATATCAATATCCGCGACCGCAACCGGTTACAGACAGGTGGTACTTTTATAAACCAGAACGATACTTTGTTACAAAGCATCAATCAAAATAATATATCGAACGGTCATGGCACCAATATGGATTTCAGCCTTGATTTTGACCATAAGTATAAAAAGAAAGAGGAAGAACTTACGGCAAATGTTACCTATTCGGTAGATAAAAATAACAACTTTGACGACCTTAACAGCGACTATACTTATTATACGCCCGTTTCTTCTTACTTTCCATCTGTACAAAACAATACCACCATAGGTATGCAGCATAACTGGAATTTTCAATCGGACTTTACCCTGCCATTAAAAAACGGGCGGTTTGAAGCCGGTTTCAGGAGTACGATAAATAATAGCAATAATAACTATATATCAGACACGCTGAATACCGTAACCAACGGTTTTAACTACAACCCTTATTTATCAAACGATTTTATTTATAAAGAAAACATCAATGCCATTTACTCAAACTACCAGCATACTTTCGGTAATTTCAGCGTACAAGGCGGATTGAGGTTAGAGGATGCAAATATCAGCACGCAGCTTACCGACAGTGTTACTACCAATAATAAGCAGGATTACTGGCGCCTGTACCCAAGCTTGTTTTTGACCGAAAAACTATCAGACAACCAAACCCTGCAATTAAGCTACAGCCGCCGCGTAACACGCCCGCAGGACAGGATGCTGTCGCCTTTTATTGATGAAAGTAACAGACTGAATTACTCGCAGGGTAACCCTAACCTATTGCCGCAGGATACGCACTCGTTCGAGTTGAGTTATATTAACTACTGGAAATCGGTGACGGTTACTTCATCATTATACTACAGGCTTACCAAACAGAATATCCAGCAGATCACTACCCCGCTTACACCTGGCAACGTGGATACTACCATTACCAGGTATGAAAATTTAAACAGTGCTTCGAATGCAGGATACGAGTTGATAGTAAGGGTAAGCCCATCATCTGTGTTGGATGTTACCGGTAACCTGAATATATATTACCGCTATTTACAGGGTGATGCCGCCTTGGATTTACCTACAACATCGGGCTACTCGTGGAACGGGAATGTTACGGCCAATATTAAGCCAATAAAAAAACTGGGGATACAAATAAGGGCCGATTACCAGGGCGCGCAGGTAATCCCGCAGGGCGAAATGAAAGCGATTTATGGTGTTGACGGTGGCCTGCGATACGATATCAGCAAGCAATTTACGCTAAGCGGGAATGTGCGGGATATATTTAACACGCGCAAATACATATCCGATATCAATTATAGCGAACCAACCTTCACTTCGGCACAGATATCCGACAGGCGGTTTGCTACGCGTGTAATGTCGGTTACCCTGGCTTACCGCTTCGGCAATAACGGTATCCCGCAAAAACGCAAAAACAAGGATAAAGACCAGCAACAGCCACAAGACCAGGATATGCCTGATGATGCTAATCCGCAACCAAATCCGGGGGCGCAACCAGGCGGAACCGGCACCGGCACCCAGCAGCAGGGTAAGGGCGGTGGTAAAGGCTAAGTTTAAAAGGCTTTTTATTTGCCCAAATTACATATATTTATATATCTATGAGGCGGCTCCGTAAGGGGCCGCTTTTTTATGCCCGGTAAAGTTTTACTTTTTAAATTATTGAGGTACGGTTGTTCATAGTTGTCAATTCCGAAAGCCATTATAACTGCTACTGCCCACTGCTCCCGATAGCTATCGGGACTACTACTGCTGCTGCTGCATGATCTCCATGTACCGCTGGTAACTGTTTTTTTGACTGTCAGAAACGATACTTGTTATGTGTGCCTCATTTATTTGCGCATCGGTATTGTTTAGTACGTTTTCATCATCTACGGATACCGCTACTTCCAGTTTATGGTTTGATGAACCTTTATAAACGCCTTTAACCGGCGAACAATCGGTAAAGTTGCGGCCAACGGCAAGGCGTACATGGGTTTCGTTGGCGATGCAGTTATTTGTAGGGTCGATACCGAGCCAGCCGTAATCGGGGATGTAGGCTTCGGCCCAGGCGTGGGTGGCGCCGAGGCCGCGGATACCATTGCGGCTGGTACAAATGTAGCCGCTAACGTAACGGGCAGGTATTTGCACCATGCGCAGCATTTCCATTAATATGTGGGCAAAATCCTGGCAAACACCGGCTTTCAGCTTCCATATCTCGTCGAGCCTGGTTTCAACAGTGGTTACACCTTTTATATATTCAAAATTATCGAACACATACTGGCAAAAACGGAGTGCTACCTGGTACGGGGTGTCATGCTTTAGCTTTTCGTTATTAACAATAGCCTGAAGCTCATTGAGCCCTTCGAAATATTCCTGTTTTAAAAAATCGATATAAGGCACCACAAATTGAAGCCGCCGAAGATCCTCCCATTGGTGGGCAGGGAAAATATCATTTACCGGCAACTCGCGGTGTTTTGTAGTTACCCATATTTTCGAGTTGATGGTCAGTTGCCAGTGCGGCTCGCTATAGGTAAAGCTGCCCACCTCGTTGCCATAATAATCGGTATGGGTATCCACCTGCGGATTGCCTGTTATCGTAAGCTCCTGTTTTAAAACATCCTGGTACTGGTCTTTTATCGGGAACAGGATGATCTGGTTGGCGCTGTCGCGCACCGGGGCCTCGTAAATGTAGCGTGTAATGTGTTGTATCTCAAATTCGGGCATGTTTTTTAAATTAGTTAATTTGATGATTTGAAAATTTGAAAATGTTTTGCCATCGGGATAGGTCATTTTCAAATTATCAAATTTTCACATCTTCAAATTATTACGAGTTTGCA